>NZ_VATQ01000015.1:0-252192 GCF_005781135.1 Escherichia sp. E3659
TGGAGGCGCATTATAGGGAGTCGGCTCAGGAAGACAAGCGGAAAAATGCATTTTTATTTCAACCGCTCATCTTTTAGTCATTACGCCGATTTTTGCTGCTTTTTTATCGCTTGCGGCAGGTCTGCCAGGCTATTTAACACCCAATCCGCCGCGTTTTCTGCTTCAGGCGTAATAGGTTTACCCGTACGCACCAGCACTTTTGTTCCCACGTTCGCCGCAGCCGCTGCCTGCATATCTTCTAATTTATCGCCCACCATATAAGAAGCGGCCATATCAATATGCAAATAATCGCGTGCTGACAAAAGCATCCCCGGATGTGGTTTGCGGCAATCGCAGACCTGGCGAAACTCTTCGACACTACCCTGCGGATGATGCGGGCAATAATAGATACCATCCAGATCGACATCTCGGTCCGCCAGCGACCAGTCCATCCACTCGGTCAGCGTTTCAAACTGTGCTTCAGTAAATTTACCGCGAGCAATGCCAGACTGGTTGGTTACTACCACCAGCGCAAAGCCCATTTTTTTTAGCTCGCGCATGGCGTCAATAACACCGTCGATAAATTCAAAGTTGTCGATCTCATGGACATAGCCGTGATCGACATTAATGGTGCCATCACGGTCAAGAAAAATTGCGGGTACGCTCTTCGCCACCTTTTATAGCTCCTTAATAAGGCATGTGACGCTAGTATCGCATGTTTCGACCAGCAAGAAAGTGCTCTTCGCATAAACCTGATTGATTTAGACGTCTGGATGCCTTAACATCCATTTCATTGACGGCTTTGCCCGTTCCAGGCATTCGAAATGCCACGACTAACTTAATGACGATAATAAATAATCAATGATAAAACTTTCGAATATCACCAAAGTGTTCCACCAGGGCACCCGCACCATCCAGGCGTTGAACAACGTCAGCCTGCATGTGCCAGCTGGACAAATTTATGGCGTTATCGGTGCCTCAGGCGCGGGTAAGAGTACGCTTATACGTTGTGTAAACCTGCTGGAGCGCCCAACCGAGGGTAGCGTGCTGGTCGATGGCCAGGAGCTGACCACGCTGTCAGAATCTGAGTTGACTAAAGCTCGCCGCCAGATTGGTATGATTTTCCAGCATTTTAACCTGCTCTCTTCGCGTACTGTTTTTGGCAACGTGGCTCTGCCGCTGGAGCTGGACAACACACCGAAAGACGAGATCAAACGTCGCGTGACGGAATTGCTGTCATTGGTTGGTCTTGGTGATAAGCATGATAGCTATCCGTCGAACCTTTCCGGTGGGCAGAAACAGCGTGTGGCAATTGCCCGTGCGTTAGCCAGCAATCCCAAAGTATTGCTGTGTGATGAAGCCACCAGCGCGCTGGACCCGGCAACGACACGTTCTATTCTCGAACTGCTGAAAGACATCAACCGCCGTCTGGGTTTGACGATTCTGTTGATCACTCACGAAATGGACGTTGTGAAGCGCATTTGTGATTGCGTGGCGGTCATCAGCAATGGCGAACTGATCGAGCAGGACAAGGTAAGTGAAGTGTTCTCACATCCGAAAACGCCGTTGGCGCAAAAATTTATTCAGTCGACTCTGCATCTGGATATCCCGGAAGATTATCAGGAACGTCTGCAAGCGGAGCCGTTCACTGACTGCGTGCCGATGCTGCGTCTGGAGTTTACCGGTCAGTCGGTCGATGCCCCGCTGCTCTCCGAAACCGCGCGTCGTTTCAACGTTAATAACAACATTATTAGCGCGCAGATGGATTACGCCGGTGGCGTTAAGTTCGGCATCATGCTGACTGAAATGCACGGCACACAACAAGATACGCAAGCCGCCATTGCCTGGCTGCAGGAACACCATGTAAAAGTAGAGGTACTGGGTTATGTCTGAGCCGATGATGTGGCTGCTGGTTCGTGGCGTATGGGAAACGCTGGCAATGACCTTCGTATCCGGTTTTTTTGGGTTTGTGATTGGTCTGCCGGTTGGTGTTCTGCTTTATGTCACTCGTCCGGGGCAAATTATTGCTAACGCGAAGCTGTATCGTACCGTTTCTGCGATTGTGAACATTTTCCGTTCCATCCCGTTCATTATATTGCTGGTATGGATGATTCCGTTTACCCGCGTTATTGTCGGTACATCGATTGGTTTGCAGGCAGCGATTGTTCCGTTAACCGTTGGCGCAGCGCCGTTTATTGCCCGTATGGTCGAGAACGCTCTGCTGGAGATCCCAACCGGGTTAATTGAAGCTTCCCGCGCAATGGGTGCCACGCCAATGCAGATCGTCCGTAAAGTGCTGTTACCGGAAGCGCTGCCGGGTCTGGTGAATGCGGCAACTATCACCCTGATTACCCTGGTCGGCTATTCCGCGATGGGTGGTGCAGTCGGTGCCGGTGGTTTAGGTCAGATTGGCTATCAGTATGGCTACATCGGCTATAACGCGACGGTAATGAATACGGTACTGGTATTGCTGGTCATTCTGGTTTATTTAATTCAGTTCGCAGGCGACCGCATCGTCCGGGCTGTCACTCGCAAGTAACGTTCAACACAACATAAATAATTGAAGAAGGAATAAGGTATGGCGTTCAAATTCAAAACCTTTGCGGCAGTGGGAGCCCTGATCGGATCACTGGCACTGGTAGGCTGCGGTCAGGATGAAAAAGATCCAAACCACATTAAAGTCGGCGTGATTGTTGGTGCCGAACAGCAGGTTGCTGAAGTCGCGCAGAAAGTTGCGAAAGACAAATATGGCCTGGACGTTGAGCTGGTAACCTTCAACGACTATGTTCTGCCAAACGAAGCATTAAGCAAAGGCGATATCGACGCCAACGCCTTCCAGCATAAACCGTACCTTGATCAGCAACTGAAAGATCGTGGCTACAAACTGGTCGCAGTAGGCAACACTTTTGTTTATCCAATTGCTGGCTACTCCAAGAAGATCAAATCACTGGATGAATTGCAGGATGGCTCGCAGGTTGCCGTGCCAAACGACCCAACTAACCTTGGTCGTTCACTGCTGCTGCTGCAAAAAGTGGGCTTGATCAAACTGAAAGATGGCGTTGGCCTGCTGCCGACCGTTCTTGATGTTGTTGAGAACCCAAAAAATCTGAAAATTGTTGAGCTGGAAGCACCGCAACTGCCTCGCTCTCTGGACGACGCGCAAATCGCTCTGGCAGTTATCAACACCACCTATGCCAGCCAGATTGGCCTGACTCCGGCGAAAGACGGTATCTTTGTCGAAGATAAAGAGTCCCCGTACGTAAACCTGATCGTGACGCGTGAAGACAACAAAGACGCAGAGAACGTGAAGAAATTCGTCCAGGCTTATCAGTCTGACGAAGTTTACGAAGCAGCAAACAAAGTGTTTAACGGCGGCGCTGTTAAAGGCTGGTAATATTTAGGCTGTTTCCACAATTTGTAATATCATTCAGGACGGGCGCTTGCCCGTCTTGTCATTTTTACAAGCGCCTGATTCAATATTGACGTTTTGATCATACATTGAGGAAATACTATGCGTGCTTTACCGATCTGTTTATTAGCACTCATGCTAAGCGGCTGTTCCATGTCAAGCAGATCCCCTGTCGACCCCGTTCAAAGCACTGCTTCCCAGGCAAAAACGGAGCCAGCAAAACCGAAAGCGCCGCGCGCCGCGCCGGTCCGAATTTATACCAATGCAGAAGAATTAGTCGGCAAACCGTTCCGCGATCTCGGTGAAGTCAGTGGCGACTCATGCCAGGCCTCTAATCAGGACTCTCCGCCGAGCATTCCAACCGCGCGTAAGCGGATGCAAATCAATGCCTCTAAAATGAAAGCCAATGCGGTATTACTGCATAGCTGCGAAGTCACCAGCGGTACGCCAGGCTGCTATCGTCAGGCTGTATGTATCGGTTCTGCGCTTAATATTACGGCGAAATGAGCAGTTTCCAGTTCGAGCAAATAGGCGTTATTCGCTCGCCCTATAAAGAAAAATTCGCCGTTCCGCGCCAGCCAGGTCTGGTAAAAAGCGCCAACGGCGAACTGCATCTCATTGCTCCCTACAACCAGGCCGACGCCGTTCGCGGCCTGGAAGCATTCAGCCATTTATGGATCCTTTTCGTCTTTCATCAAACGATGGAAGGCGGCTGGCGTCCAACGGTGCGTCCACCGCGCCTCGGCGGTAACACCAGAATGGGGGTTTTCGCCACACGCTCTACTTTCCGCCCTAACCCGATTGGTATGTCGCTGGTAGAGCTGAAAGAAGTTGTTTGCCATAAAGACAGCGTGATTCTGAAGCTCGGCAGTTTGGATCTGGTCGATGGTACGCCGGTAGTGGATATCAAACCGTATCTCCCTTTTGCCGAATCGCTTCCCGATGCCAGTGCCAGCTATGCGCAAAGTGCGCCAGCGGCAGAGATGGCGGTGAGTTTTACCGCAGAGGTCGAAAAGCAGCTTTTGATACTGGAGAAGCGTTATCCGCAATTAACGCTGTTTATCCGCGAAGTTCTGGCGCAGGACCCGCGCCCGGCCTACCGTAAAGGTGAGGAAACGGGCAAAACCTATGCCGTCTGGCTGCATGATTTTAACGTTCGCTGGCGCGTCACCGACGCAGGTTTTGAAGTCTTTGCGCTGGAACCGCGTTAAATTCACGCCCTTCTCTTTTGACATTTCTTCTGCACTGGTAAACTAAATCACTTTTTTTGTCCCAGGCTCGCCTTGAGCCTGTTCTACCTTCCAACTGGAACCGTAACAACATGCGTACTAGCCAATACCTGCTCTCCACTCTCAAGGAGACACCTGCCGACGCCGAGGTGATCAGCCATCAGCTGATGCTACGCGCCGGGATGATCCGCAAGCTGGCCTCCGGGTTATATACCTGGCTGCCGACCGGCGTGCGCGTTCTGAAAAAAGTCGAACACATCGTGCGTGAAGAGATGAACAACGCCGGTGCGATCGAGGTGTTAATGCCGGTGGTTCAGCCATCTGAACTGTGGCAAGAGAGTGGTCGTTGGGAACAGTACGGCCCCGAACTGCTGCGCATTGCAGACCGTGGCGATCGTCCGTTCGTACTCGGCCCGACTCACGAAGAAGTTATTACCGACCTGATTCGTAACGAGCTTAGCTCTTACAAACAGCTGCCGCTGAACTTCTATCAGATCCAGACCAAGTTCCGCGATGAAGTGCGTCCGCGTTTCGGCGTCATGCGTTCCCGCGAATTCCTGATGAAAGATGCTTACTCTTTCCATACTTCTCAGGAATCGCTGCAGGAAACTTACGATGCAATGTATGCGGCCTACAGCAAAATCTTCAGCCGCATGGGGCTGGATTTCCGCGCCGTACAGGCCGACACCGGTTCTATCGGCGGCAGCGCCTCTCACGAATTCCAGGTGCTGGCGCAGAGCGGTGAAGACGATGTGGTCTTCTCCGACACCTCTGACTATGCAGCGAACATTGAGCTGGCAGAAGCTATCGCGCCGAAAGAACCGCGCGCTGCTGCTACCCAGGAAATGACGCTGGTTGATACGCCGAACGCGAAAACCATCGCGGAACTGGTTGAACAGTTCAATCTGCCGATTGAGAAAACGGTTAAGACTCTGCTGGTTAAAGCGGTTGAAGGCAGTAGCTTCCCGCTGGTTGCGCTGCTGGTGCGCGGTGACCACGAGCTGAACGAAGTTAAAGCAGAAAAACTGCCGCAGGTTGCAAGCCCGCTGACTTTCGCGACCGAAGAAGAAATTCGTGCCGTGGTTAAAGCTGGTCCGGGTTCACTGGGTCCGGTAAACATGCCGATTCCGGTGGTGATTGACCGTACCGTTGCGGCGATGAGTGATTTCGCTGCTGGTGCTAACATCGATGGTAAACACTACTTCGGTATCAACTGGGATCGCGATGTCGCTACCCCAGAAATTGCGGATATCCGTAACGTGGTGGCTGGCGATCCAAGCCCGGATGGTCAGGGTACGCTGCTGATCAAACGTGGTATCGAAGTCGGTCACATCTTCCAGCTGGGTACCAAGTACTCCGAAGCACTGAAAGCCTCCGTACAGGGTGAAGATGGTCGTAACCAAATCCTGACGATGGGTTGCTACGGTATCGGGGTAACGCGTGTGGTAGCTGCGGCGATTGAGCAGAACTACGACGAACGCGGCATCGTATGGCCTGACGCTATCGCGCCGTTCCAGGTGGCGATTCTGCCGATGAACATGCACAAATCCTTCCGCGTACAGGAACTGGCCGAGAAACTGTACAGCGAACTGCGTGCACAAGGTATCGAAGTGCTGCTGGATGACCGCAAAGAGCGTCCGGGCGTGATGTTTGCTGATATGGAACTGATCGGTATTCCGCACACTATTGTGCTGGGCGACCGTAACCTCGACAACGACGATATCGAATATAAATATCGTCGTAACGGCGAGAAACAGTTAATTAAGACTGGTGACATCGTCGATTATCTGGTGAAACAGATTAAAGGCTGATGCCAGAAAGGGTCCTGAATTTCAGGACCCTTTTTTACATGGATTGTATAAAATGGATAAACCAAAGGCGTACTGCCGCCTGCTTCTCCCCTGCTTTCTTTTACTTTCGGCCTGTACCGTTGATATCAGCCAGCCAGACTCATCAGCCACAGCGGTAGATGCCGAGGCAAAAACATGGGCAATCAAATTCCAGCATCAAAGCTCCTTCACCGAACAAGCAATAAAAGAAATAACGGAACCTGACCTCAAATCCGGCGATTTGCTGTTCTCCTCAAGCCTTGGGGTTACCTCATTTGGTATCCGCGTCTTCAGCACTTCCTCTGTGAGTCACGTTGCAATCTATTTGGGAGATAGTAACGTTGCAGAAGCGACAGGCGCTGGCGTCCAGATTGTTTCCCTGAAAAAAGCAATGAAGCACAGTGATAAGCTTTTCGTTTTACGAGTCCCGGACCTTACCCCGCAACAAGCCACAGAAATCACCGCGTTCGCCAACAAAATCAAAGATAGCGGGTATAACTATCGCGGCATTGTCGAGTTCATTCCATTTATGGTGACCCGCCAGATGTGCTCACTGAATCCTTTTTCCGCAGATTTTCGCCAACAGTGCGTCAGCGGCCTGGCGAAAGCGCAGTTAAGCAGTGTGGGCGAAGGAGACAAAAAGTCGTGGTTTTGTTCGGAATTTGTCACGGATGCATTTGCCAAAGCCGGGCATCCGCTTACGCTGGCGCAATCAGGCTGGATTAGCCCTGCCGATCTGATGCATATGCGTAGTGGTGATGTCTCTGCATTTAAACCAGAAACGCAGTTACAGTATGTTGGGCACCTGAAACCAGGGATTTATATTAAAGCAAGTCGCTTTGTTGGACTGACTCAGTGATAAAAGCCAGCCTCGTGCGCAAAATGCCGGATGCGGCGTGAACGCCTTATCCGGCCTGCAAAATCGTGCTAATTCAAAATATTGCACTGTATGCTTTAGGCCTGATAAGCGCAGCGCATGAGGCAATATTTCGTTTGTTTCTGTCTCAAGACGGGTTACAGCCCCAAACTACTGCAATCCTTGTTCGGGTAAAATTTACCCGCCGTATCGGGCGCTAATGCTTTGGTCGGCGCACCGGTATCCGGATTAGCCTCCAGCGTAAAGTGACCTTCAACTGACAGTAACACCGGTTTTTCACTGTTACCCCGCGCAGCCAGGTAGCCACGCTCCAGCTCTGCGTTATTCGCCACCATAAAACGTTTTCCGGTCGCGCAATCTGTAAAGGTCGCCGCATCAGCCATATAGAAATACATGCCACGCAGGGTCATCGGCGTCATTGGCATGCTCGATTTTGCCGGTTCCAGCGTGTAGTTGAACTGCGATTCAATGGGATTACCTTCACGATCGAGCATCTCCAGTGCATCCCCTTTCGCTCGATAATATGACTTTTCACCTTTGCTGTCGGTTAATACCAGCTTGTCGGCAGTTCGCGCCCATGTACCGTAGGAGGCAAAGGATGAAGGCTCTTCACGAGCGCCAAGATAGCGTTCGTTCATCACCCAGGTTCCATCTTTTTCGAGGAACAGAGAGGTTTCGATCCCTTCGCAATCGGCACACGGCAGCACGCCGCGCCAACTTTGCGGCATCGGTTTCAGTTCGGCAGCCTGCGCCGGAGAAAGCGTATCGACTTCGGCCCGATTGTTACATCCCATCAGAGTAAAGAGGCTGATTACAGCCATCGCTGTCACTATCGCTTTTCTCACCATCCATTCCTTCTTTTTACTCCCGACCGCTGCGCACTTTGCCGCGCATCGCCTTCACGCTTGATTTTTGTGCCTTCGATGCCAGCCTGCGCTCTTTTGATGCGCGGGTTGGCCGCGTGGGTCGTCGGGTTTTTTGTTCTGTTGTTAATTCTTTAATCACTGCCACCAACCGGGCCAGCGCCGCTTCGCGGTTGAGCTCCTGACTACGGTATTCCTGCGCCTTAATGACAATCACGCCATCGCTGCTGATTAAATGATGGCTGGCGGCGAGCAGGCGTTCTTTGTAATACTCTGGCAGGCTGGACGCCCGAATGTCAAAACGCAGATGAATAGCCGTTGAGGTCTTATTGACATGTTGCCCGCCCGCGCCCTGCGCACGAATGGCGGTGATCTCAAGCTCACCATCGGGGATAGCAACATGTCGGGAAATCACAATCATGAAGGTTGTTGCCAGGCGGTTAAGTTCACTTCCAGATTATTCTTATCATCCGATAACCAGATAACACCATCCTGAATCGTTGCCTGCAGCGTCATGGTACGATCGGCAAAGGCGCTTACTTTCGCCAGTTGTTCATCGTCCAGATACCAGACGGAAAGATTGGCAAACTGCGCACATTTGCTCTGATTTTGCTGCCACCAGATTTGCGCCGCCCGACTATTATAGGCAAACAGCGCCACTTCTGCGGCCTGGGTGCAGGCTTTCTTAATCCGCCGCTCATCCGGCAGCCCCAGTTCAATCCACAAATCAATGCCCAGGTGATCGTTACGCAGCCACGCTTCCGGCTCATCATCGGCACACAAACCTCGGGTAAATTGCAGACGTTCATCAGCATATTTCAGCCACGCCAGCAGGCGCAGCATCATACGCTCCTGGGTTTCTGAAGGGTGGCGCGCCAGCGTCAGAGAGGCATCGAGAAACTGGTTGCGGTCGAGATCGGCCACATTAACCGTCGCTTTATAAATTGTCGCTTTAAGCGCCATAAGAAAACTCCTTTCGAATCAGGAGGCCATTGTAACGGAATACGTGCAGTTGCGGCGCTGATATTGCAGAAATGAGTGTGGTATAGTCACCTTGCGAAACAGAGTTTATCTTCGTAGGCTTAGACTTGCATCCACGGTTAAGTCAGAGTGCTGACAGGAGGGCATGTGGAAAAATATTGTGAGTTAATACGCAAGCGGTACGCGGAAATCGCCAGCGGAGACTTAGGATACGTTCCGGACGCGCTGGGCTGCGTTTTGAAAGTGCTGAATGAAATGGCTGCCGACGACGCCCTTTCTGAGGCTGTCAGGGAAAAAGCAGCATACGCTGCGGCAAACTTACTGGTGAGCGATTATGTCAATGAATGATACGTATCAACCAATCAATTGTGATGATTACGATAATCTTGAGCTCGCCTGCCAGCATCATTTAATGCTGACACTTGAGCTGAAAGATGGCGAAAAATTGCAGGCGAAGGCCAGCGATTTGGTCTCCCGCAAAAATGTGGAGTATCTGGTCGTCGAGGCCGCTGGCGAAACCCGCGAGCTACGTCTGGATAAAATTACCAGCTTTAGCCACCCGGAAATCGGTACGGTGGTAGTGAGCGAGTCCTGATTGACTTTCGCCGGATGCGACGCTTAATGCGTCATATCCGGCCTTCACTTAACTAAGCGTTTCGCTGCCAGACAAAACTTACGCCCTTCTCACCTTCAGCCACACCTTCTTGCGTCACAAATACCCCTGCCGCCGCAATCAGCGTTTCGCCATAAAACAGCAGTGGCGTGGTGTCACGTAGCCACGGCGGAACGCCCAGCTCCTGCCAGATTTTCTTCAGCTTACGTCCGCCGTTGCGACCGACAATATGCAGCAATCCTGGCGCTTTGAAACGCACGCAGACTGCTTCGTCTGCACGTGGAAGGCGAATATCGTCTCCCGCAGTAAGCTGTACACTTCCCAGCCCCGCCGGTAATTCCAGCGGCTGTTGCCACGCCAGCCACGGCACAATGGTTTCGCTTTGCCCGGCAACGGATTTAATCCACCACAGTTGCGACTGATAGCGGCGGATTTCAAACGCGCCAAAACGTAAACAGGGGGAAGCATCTTCCCGCGCCAGCGCCACTTCCTGCCAGATCCTCACCAACGCGTCGCGGGAAGGCATCGGTGCATTCTGCCCTGCCAGCCAGCGGCGGATAATCGCCGCGCGACGGGCATCACTCATCGTCATCATTGGCGCAATCTGCAGCGTCCTTTGCGGCGTTTGGCAGTGCGCTAAATCATCCGCCAGCAGTTCATCCAGCAGGCTCTCTTGTTCGGCGCAAAGTGCGGCACTACGGGCCGTCGCTTCGGCAAAATGCGGCCAACGCTGCTGCAATAACGGCACCACGCGCAAGCGCAGGAAGTTACGATCGTAGCTATCATCCTGATTACTTTCGTCTTCAATCCAGCGTAAACCATGCGCCAACGCCCACTGCGCCAGTTCTCCCCGCGTGCGAGCGAGGAACGGTCGGATAAGCCGCGTTCCGGCAAACTCCGAGACTTCCCCCATAGCCGAAAGCCCGGCAGGGCCGCTACCGCGTTTAAGTGCCAGCAGAAAGGTTTCACATTGATCGTCAAGATGTTGTGCTGTGACCAGTACTTCACCAGGCAACAGGGTGCGGGCAAATGCCTGATAACGCGCCTGCCGCGCCTGGGCCTCAATGCCTAACCCCTCTTGCGCAAGTTGTACGCGCTCGACCACCAGCGGCACCTGCCACTGCTGGCAGATATTTTCACAATGTTGCACCCAGGCATCAGCATTGGCACTTAAACCGTGATGCACATGGATAGCGCGCAAAGTGACGCCCGGATTTTCCGCCCGCCACTGCACCAGCTGATGCAGCAGAACGGTAGAGTCAAGCCCGCCGCTAAAGGCCGCCAGAATCTGGCGTGAGGTGAGAAGTTGTGTATTCAGTGTGAGTGTCATGATAGCGCGATTTTACAGTAGCGATGCCCGGCACGTTACCGGGCAAATGCAGTAATGACAAGCCTTACTGCTCATACAGTTCCAGCGGCAGTCCGTCAGGGTCGTTAAAGAACGTGAAGCGTTTTTGGGTGTATGGATCGACACGTATCGCTTCACATTTCACGTTATTGCTTTCCAGGTGCGCCACTGCCGTATCGATATCATCAACGCTAAAAGCCAGATGGCGCAGGCCGCAGGCTTCCGGTCGACTGGGTCGTTGCGGCGGAAACGGAAATGAGAAAAGCTCAATCACGTACTGCCCATTAAGTGCCAAATCCCCTTTCCACGAATCTCGCGCTTCACGATAGACTTCGCTTTGCAGCGTGAAGCCGAGAATGTCGCAGTAAAAAGCTTTGCTCACCGCATAATCCGTCGCAATAATCGCAATATGGTGAACCTGTTTTAAACCCAACATAGAATCTCCTGCATTGATATGATACGCACGTGCATCGCTATATATTGATAATACGCACAAATTACAGGAAAGATGAATCAGACATTTACACTGACTTTAAAACAACATCTCAAACGCCTGTAATAGCGGTTGAGATGCGGTTTGGTGAAGCGCTTTGCGGGAGATTACTCTGCGCTATTCTTGCTAACACTCTCGGCAATGCGGCGCAAATATTCGTTATTCTTAAACGCTATCATAATTAATTCGAAAGTCATACGACAGCTTATAAGACCAATGACGGTATAAGCTAACCCTAAGATAATGTTTCCGCTAAATATGGAGAAGACACCGCCTATCAGTGTTAGCACCATAGCCAGCCAGTAAAAAAACACCAGAACACGCGGCATAAGAAGATGATCAAATCCTAAAATTGCTTTCATATTTTATCCTTAAAAATTCTATGAGATTGATAAATTTATATTATTTTTGACCACTGTGTATATTGGTATATGCCTCCGAAATCGGAGTTATCAACATGAGTTCAAGAATTTTATGGCAGGAGAAAACGAAAGTAAGATTATCTAAATGTATTTATAATATGACTAAATAAACCACATAGAAAAAAGGCCACCGAAGTGACCCTTTTCAGAATATTTGCTGATTACGCGTAGCCGTAGCTCATCAGGCGCTGATAACGACGATTTTTTAAATCTTCAGTGCTTAACACGTCGAGATCGGCCAGATCCGCCAGCAGTTGCGCTTTCAAAGACGCCGCCATCGCTTCCGGGTTACGGTGAGCGCCGCCCAGCGGTTCCGGGATGATGGAGTCGATCAGTTTCAGTTCTTTCAAACGCGGAGCGATGATACCCATCGCTTCAGCCGCCAGCGGCGCTTTGTCGGCGCTCTTCCACAGAATGGACGCGCAACCTTCCGGCGAGATAACGGAATAGGTGCTGTATTGCAGCATATTCACTTTATCGCCCACACCAATCGCCAGCGCGCCGCCAGAACCACCTTCACCGATAACGGTACAAATAGTCGGTACGCTAAGGCGAGACATTTCACGCAGGTTGCGCGCGATGGCTTCAGACTGACCACGCTCTTCTGCGCCCACGCCAGGATAAGCCCCCGGGGTGTCGATAAAGGTGATGATTGGCATCTTAAAGCGTTCAGCCATTTGCATCAGACGCAGTGCTTTGCGGTAGCCTTCAGGCGCTGGCATACCAAAGTTACGGCGAATTTTTTCTTTGGTTTCACGACCTTTTTGATGACCAATGATCATCACCGGACGACCATCGAGACGGGCGATACCACCGACGATAGCTTTATCGTCTGCATACGCGCGGTCGCCAGCCAGTTCGTCAAACTCATCAAATGCCAGGCGAACGTAATCCAGGGTATAAGGACGCTGTGGATGGCGTGCCAGTTGCGCAATCTGCCATGCACCGAGATCGGCGAAGATTTTACGCGTCAGTTCTACGCTTTTTTCACGCAGACGATGCACTTCTTCATCGATGTTAATATCCAGTTTCTCATCCTGACGGCTAACCGCAGTCAGAGAATCGATTTTCGCTTCCAGCTCTGCAATCGGCTGTTCAAAATCAAGGAAATTCAGACTCATAGTATTCCTGTATTAGTCAAACTCCAGTTCCACCTGCTCCGAACCAATGAGGCCACGGAGATCGTTTAATAAACGATCGCTCGGAGAGACACGCCACGTCGCGCCAAAACGCAACCGCGCGCGTGCATCCGCCCTCTGATAGTAGAGATGTACTGGAATTGTCCCAGAGCGGTGGGGTTCCAGAGACTGACGGAGTCGGTTTAAAAGCTGGTCATCAATTTGCCTGTCCGTCAGCGAGATAGCAAGCCCGCGAGCATATTTTTCCCGGGCTTCGTCAATATCCATCACTTCGCGAGCGGTCATTTTAAGCCCACCGCTGAAGTCATCAAAGCTGACCTGTCCGCTGACGATAAGTATGCGGTCTTTTTCCAGCAATTGCTGGTATTTATCCAGGGCGTCTGTAAACAACATCACTTCCAGGCGCCCGGAGCGGTCATCCAGCGTGCAGATACCGATACGATTGCCGCGCTTGGTGACCATAACCCGCGCGGCAACAACGAGCCCCGCAGCCGTGGTGACTTTACCACGTTCTGTCGGGTGCATGTCTTTCAGCCTTACGCCTCCGACATAACGCTCAATCTCTTTTAAATACTGGTTGATAGGGTGTCCCGTCAGGTACAGACCTAACGTTTCACGTTCCCCATCTAACACCACCTGCTCCGGCCACGGCTGGCAGCTGGCGTAGGATTGTTCAATTTGTTCCGGCTCTTCGGCCAGCACGCCGAACATATCGGCCTGACCGATAGCTTCCGCTTTCGCGTGTTGATCTGCCGCTTTTAACGCATCGCCCAGCGAGTTCATAAGCGCCGCGCGGTGTGGACCCAGACGGTCAAACGCCCCGGACATGATCAGTTTTTCCAGCACTCGCCGGTTTAACTTTTTGGTGTCGGTTCGGGCGCAGAGATCAAACAGTTCGCGGAAGTAGCCGCCTTTATTACGGGCTTCGATGATGGCCTCAATCGGACCTTCACCTACCCCTTTGATCGCGCCAATACCATACACGATTTCGCCGTCGTCGTTGACGTGGAAATGGTAAAGACCGGAGTTTATATCTGGTGGCAGGATTTTCAGCCCCATCCGCCAGCACTCATCCACCAGGCCCACCACCTTCTCGGTATTATCCATATCGGCAGTCATTACCGCCGCCATAAACTCTGCCGGATAGTGCGCTTTCAGCCATAACGTTTGATATGACACCAAAGCATAGGCCGCAGAGTGCGATTTGTTAAATCCGTAACCGGCGAATTTCTCCACCAGATCGAAGATTTTCATCGCCAGTTCGGCGTTGATCCCGTTCTTTTCTGCACCTTCAGCAAATACAGAACGCTGCTTAGCCATCTCTTCCGGCTTTTTCTTACCCATCGCACGACGCAGCATATCCGCGCCACCGAGGGTATAACCAGAAAGCACCTGGGCAATCTGCATGACCTGTTCCTGATACAGGATAATGCCGTAGGTTGGCTCCAGTACCGGTTTCAGGCTTTCATGCTGCCACTGCACGTCCGGGTAGGAAATCTCTTCGCGACCATGTTTACGGTCGATAAAGTTATCCACCATCCCTGATTGCAACGGGCCGGGGCGGAACAGTGCCACCAGTGCGATCATATCTTCGAAGCAGTCAGGTTGCAGACGCTTGATCAGGTCTTTCATGCCGCGCGATTCAAGCTGGAATACCGCCGTGGTTTCCGAGCGTTGCAGCATGTCGAAGCTTTTCTTGTCATCCAGCGGGATCGCGGCGATATCCAGCGGCGGCTCGCCATTCTTCGCCCGCCGCTTGTTGATCATCTCCAGCGCCCAGTTGATGATGGTGAGCGTACGCAAGCCGAGGAAGTCGAACTTCACCAGTCCGGCGTATTCAACGTCGCTTTTATCAAACTGGGTGACCGGATGTTTGCCCTCTTCATCGCAATAAAGTGGCGCAAAATCTGTAATTTTGGTCGGCGCGATAACCACCCCACCGGCGTGCTTACCGGCGTTACGGGTGACCCCTTCCAGTTTGCGCGCCATGTCGATCAGCGCCTTAACTTCTTCATCTGCTTCGTAGATTTCCGGCAGCTGCGGCTCGGCTTCAAACGCTTTCGCCAGCGTCATCCCCGGATCGGGCGGGATCAGTTTCGAGATACGGTCGACAAAGCCGTACGGATGCCCCAGCACGCGGCCTACGTCGCGGATCACCGCTTTCGCCGCCATCGTACCGAAGGTGATAATCTGCGATACCGCATCACGACCGTACATGTCCGCTACGTGTTCGATAACCTGGTCGCGTTTCTCCATACAGAAGTCAACGTCGAAGTCAGGCATGGAGACACGTTCCGGGTTAAGGAAACGTTCGAACAGCAGGTCAAATTCCAGCGGATCGAGGTCGGTGATTTTCAGCGCGTAGGCCACCAGTGACCCTGCACCGGAACCACGGCCCGGCCCTACCGGTACGCCGTTATCTTTCGACCACTGGATAAATTCCATAACGATGAGGAAGTAGCCCGGGAAGCCCATCTGGTTGATAACCTGAAGTTCAGTCTCCAGACGCTCGTCATATTCCGGGCGGCGCTTAAGACGTTCTTCCTCGTCAGGGAATAAAAATGCCAGACGCTCTTCCAGCCCCTCTTTCGCACGCTTGACCAGATAATCTTCAGTACTCATGTCCCCGGTCGGGAACTGCGGCAGGAAGTATTCACCAAGACGCACAGTTACGTTACAGCGTTTGGCGATCTCAACGGTGTTGGCAAGGGCTTCGGGGATGTCGGCAAACAGCTCGCACATTTCCTCTTCGCTACGCATATATTGCTGCGGCGAATAATTACGTGGGCGTTTGGGATCGTCAAGGGTAAAGCCGTCGTGGATCGCGACGCGGATTTCGTGTGCATCAAAGTCGCTGCTGTCGATAAAACGCACGTCGTTGGTCGCAACGACGGGCAAACCGCGCGCTTCCGCCAGTTCCACCGCCGCGTGCAAATAGCTTTCTTCGTCCGGCCTTCCGGTGCGGATCAGCTCGAGAAAATAGCGATCCGGGAAGTGTTCTTCATAAAACGCGACACACTCATCTACCAGCGCGCTGTTACCACGCAAAAGACTGCGCCCGACGTCGCCCATGCGCCCGCCAGAGAGCAAAATCAGCCCTTCGTTTAATTCGATAAGCCAGTCGCGATCGATGATCGGTCCGGCGGCACCGTAACCGCGCTGATACGCTTTTGAGATCAGCAACGTCAGATTCTGATAGCCAGTATTGTTCGCCGCCAGCACCGTCAGGTGGGTTAACTCATCACCCAGCAGGTCGCACTGGACATTAAAATCCGCCCCGACGATGGGCTTAATCCCTGCGCCATGTCCCGCTCCGTAGAACTTCACCAGACCGCAAAGGTTGGTGAAATCGGTGATCGCCAGCGCAGGCATACCCAACGCCGCCGCCTTTTTTACCAGCGGCGCGGTTTTGGCCAGGCCATCGATCATCGAGTAGTCGCTGTGCACCCGCAGGTGTACGAAACGTGGTTCAGACATCTTCAGATTCCGGTTTACTTAATCTCGACACAAGAATCAGGACGCAAGTCCCAGTGCGCGTTTGACAGGCCCAAAGCTGCGACGATGATGTTCAGTCGCGCCATATTCAGCCAGTTTTTCCAGATGAAAAGCGGTTGGATACCCTTTGTGTTGGGCAAAACCATATTGCGGGAAAACAATATCCAGCGCCGCCATTTCGGCGTCGCGCGTCACTTTCGCCAGGATAGACGCAGCACTGATTTCCGGTACGCGGCTATCGCCTTTCACCACTGCCATCGACGGCATCGGTAATTTCGGGCAGCGGTTACCATCAATCAACACATATTCCGGCGCAATATGCAGCCCAGCGACGGCACGCTGCATCGCCAGCATGGTCGCGTGTAAAATATTCAGTTCGTCGATTTCATGAGGTTCCGCACGGCCCAGGCTCCAGCTTAACGCTTTCTCTTTGATCTCTTCACAGAGCGCAAGACGACGTTTTTCACTTAGCTTTTTGGAATCATTCAACCCGACAATCGGGCGCGCCGGATCGAGGATCACGGCAGCGGTAACGACCGCGCCAACCAACGGCCCGCGCCCAACTTCATCCACACCTGCAACCAGATTCGTGTGCGGATAGACAAATTCGATCATTGTGCTAACTCCAGAACGGCTTGTGCCGCCTGCTCATCGGCATTGCAGCGGATCTGCTGATGCAGTTCGCGGAAGGTGTCGTGCATCGCGTGGCTGGTTTTCCCGTTCGCCAACAGCGGTAACAGCGACTCAGCCAGTTTTTGCGGCTCACACTCTTCCTGCAATAATTCTTTAACTAACTCTCTGCCCGCCAGCAGGTTTGGCAGCGAGACATAATCGGTTTTCACCAGCCGCTTCGCCAGCCAGAAGGTGAAAGGCTTCATGCGATACCCCACCACCATCGGGCATTTCGCCAGCATGCACTCCAGTGCAGCCGTACCCGACGCCAATAGCGCCGCATCGCTGGCGACCATCGCCTCACGGCCCATTCCATCCAGCATATGAACCGAAAGGTCTGGCGCGACTTCAGCTTTGATGCGTTCAAACTGCTCACGGCGTTTGGCATTTACCAGCGGCACCACGATCTCCAGATCAGGGTACGTCTGGCGCAAAAGCTGGGCAGTTTTCAGGAAATCGGCGCTAAGCATCTCCACTTCCGCGCCACGGCTTCCCGGCAACAATGCCAGACAGTGGGCATCGTGAGGGATCCCCAGCACATCACGCGCGGCGTTTTTATCTGGATCTAACGGCATGGCATCAGCCATGGTGTGACCGATAAAACGGCACGGCACGTTATATTTGTCATAAAACGCTTTTTCGAAAGGCAGAAATGCGAGCACCAGATCGGTGGCTCTGCCTATTTTGAAAACGCGTTTCTGTCGCCACGCCCAGACGGACGGACTGACATAATGAATGGTTTTGATACCCTGCTTTTTAAGGTTACCTTCAAGGGTAATATTGAAGTCAGGCGCATCAATACCGACAAAAACATCTGGCTTCAGTTCGCCAAAACGCTTTGTCAGATCGGCACGAATATGCAGTAAGCGACGCAGACGCCCGAGCACTTCAACAATGCCCATCACCGCCAGCTCTTCCATTTCGTACCAGGCTTCGCAGCCTTCGGCTTGCATTCGTGGCCCGGCAACGCCAACAAAGCGGGCATTGGGCACACGTTCTTTCAGAGCACGGATTAAACCGGCCCCCAGGATATCGCCGGAGGTTTCTCCGGCGACCAGGGCAATCGTTAATGGACGCTGTTCAGTCATTAACGAATCAGACCGCGCGTTGAGCGTGCAAAGAAATCGGTAAAGGCTTTTACTTCCGGATACGTTTCCGCAAGTTCGGCAATTTCCGGTTTCACTTCATCGAGCGTTTTACCGCTGCGATAAATCAGCTTATACGCATTGCGGATAGCGGTAATCGCCTCGCGGCTGAATCCGCGGCGCTTCAGCCCTTCGATATTGACACCGAACGGCGTTGCGTGGTTACCCTGCGCAATGACATAAGGAGGGACGTCCTGCGCCACACCGGAGCAACCGCCAACCATCACATGCGCACCAATGATGCAGAACTGATGGACTGCGGTCATGCCGCCGATGATCGCGAAGTCGTCTACCGATACGTGCCCCGCCAGCGTTGCGTTGTTGGCGAGAATGCAGCGGTTACCTACCGTACAATCGTGCGCAATGTGCGCGTTGATCATCAGTAAGTTGTCGCTGCCCACCTTCGTCAATCCACCGCCCTGGACTGTGCCACGATGAATGGTGACGCTTTCGCGAATGCGGTTACGATCGCCGATTTCCACGCGGGTCGGTTCGCCAGCATATTTCAGATCCTGGTTAACTTCACCGATGGAGGCGAACTGATAAATCTCATTGTCGCGGCCAATTTTAGTATGACCATTCACGACAACGTGAGATTTCAGTACGGTACCCTCACCAATTTCGACATGGGGTCCAACGATACAAAAAGGACCAATGTGGGCGTTGGCGCCAATCGACGCGCCCTCTTCCACAATGGCGGTTGGATGCACAAAGGCGGATTTATCAATCACGTATCAGGCCTCCCGGCTACGAGCACACATCATCGTTGCTTCGCAAACTACTTTACCGTCGACCAGAGCAACCCCTTTAAAACGGGTCAGGCCGCGGCGCGTTTTTTCGAAAGTGACTTCCATGATCATTTGATCGCCTGGCACGACCGGGCGCTTGAAGCGCGCTTCGTCAATACCGGCGAAGTAGTACAGCTCACCCGGTTCCAGTTTTCCTACGCTTTTAAACGCCAGAATACCTGTTGCCTGTGCCATTGCTTCCAGAATCAGCACACCCGGGAAAATCGGTTTTCCAGGGAAATGGCCCTGGAAGAATGGCTCATTGACAGAGACATTTTTTACTGCGCGCAGAAAACGACCTTCTTCAAAATCCAGCACGCGATCCACCAGTAAGAACGGGAAACGGTGCGGCAGAAGTTCTAAAATCTCTTCAATCTGCAGAGTATGAGTGTTAGTAGTCAAGATACTCTTCCTGTCAAAATATAAGAAACGACAATAATAACACGGCCTGCCGCAATCGTAAGAATGAGACAGGCCGTAAAGTTTGGCGAACAAAAGATGGAACGTTAGTCTTGTTGATTAACCTTGCGCTCAAGCGACTTCAGACGCTTGCTCATGTCATCAATGTTCATCACCAGTGCAGCGGTTTTGCGCCAGACTTTGTTGGGTTGCAGCGGAATGCCTGAGGAATAGACGCCTGGTTCAGTGATGGGACGCATCACCATACCCATGCCCGTAACCGTCACTTTATCGCATATTTCCATATGCCCGTTGATTACGCTGGCACCGCCGATCATGCAGTAACGACCAATTTTCAGGCTGCCCGCCATAATGACGCCACCGGCAACCGCCGTATTGTCGCCAATCACGACGTTATGTGCAATCTGGCACTGGTTATCAATGATCACGCCATTGCCAATAACGGTGTCGTCCAGCGCACCGCGATCGATGGTGGTACATGCGCCGATCTCCACGCGATCGCCAATAATTACGCGACCAATCTGCGGGATCTTCACCCAATTACCACGATCGTTGGCATAGCCAAAGCCGTCTGCGCCTACCACAGTTCCGGATTGGATCAGGCAATTCTGACCAATCTGGATCTCATGGTAAATCGTCACGTTCGCCCAAAGACGCGAACCTGCACCGATTTTGCTGTTTTTACCAACGAAGCAACCGGCGCCGATAACCACGTTATCGCCCAGTTCAACGCCGGACTCAATCACCGCGTTAGCGCCAATTGATACGTTGTTACCCAGCTTCGCCGTCGCGTCGATCACTGCACTCGGTGCAATGTTTTGAGCAGGCTGTGGCGTGGTATCTAAAATTTGCGCCATGCGCGCGTAAGTCAGGTAGGGATTCTTCACTACCAGCGCGGCACTTTTCGCGAAAGGGAGATCGTCCTGAGTCATGACAACCGCGGACGCCTGGCACAAGCCTAAATGTTCACGGTATTTAGGGTTAACCATGAACGTGATGTGACCTGTTTGTGCAGATTGCATGGACGCAACGCCGGTGATGACGATATCGCCATCACCGTGTAGTTCTGCATCCAACTGCTGCGCTAAATCAGCCAGTCGAATTGAAGGCATTACTTATTTAACCTGTTTCAGTACGTCAGCAGTGATGTCTTTTACATCGCTGCTGTTGTAAGCAACGGCGTTTGCGTCAACAACCAGATCGATGCTCTGGCTGCTGGCAACGGATTTCACAGCAGTCTGGATACGAGTAACCAGTTTACCGCGTTCTTCGTTGGAACGACGTGCGCGATCTTGCTCAAAAGCCTGCGCTTTCTGAGCAAAAGTCTGGCGCTGAGCCATCACGTCTTTTTCCAGCTTAGTGCGATCGCTGCCGGCTTTCATGGACTGCAGCTTTTTCATTTTAGCTTGCAGATCAGTTTCCATACGCTGCAGTTCGCTGGCACGGCCTTTGAACTCATTTTCCAGCGTGTTAGAAACACCGGTTTTCTGTGCTACCTGCTGAAACAGGCTGCCCATATTGACGATTGCAATTTTGTCAGCCGCCTGAGCAGAAGTTGCCAGTGCTAAACCGAGACCTGCCGCTAATAACCACTTTTTCACAATAAACTCCTTACCATCCCATTTGCACCGGAAGGTGCAGTTCTTTGCGTGGCCCGGCGATCTTATCGAGATCGCCTAAAGTCATCGCTACACTACCACTACATTCCTTTGTGGAGAACACTTACCAGGTTTTACCAATGTTAAACTGGAACTGTTCAGCCTTGTCTCCATCGTACTTTTTGAACGGCTGGGCGTAGGAGAACACCAACGGCCCCAATGGGGACATCCATTGTAATGCGATACCCGCAGACATACGGATATTGCTTGGATCACTATAGTCCGGATATCCAGAGTACTGACTTGAATCCCAGTTAGTATCCCAAACGGTACCCATATCCCAGAAGAAGGAGGTACGGACCGAGTTGGCATACTTGTCGCTAATGAACGGCGTCGGAGTGATGAGTTCCAGGCTGGCAACCGCCATAGCGTTCCCCCCAATTGCATCATCCGATTTACACAGGTCGGTTGCACCGTCCTGAGTTGCACATTCATAATCGTAGTCCGGATCATAATCACTGGCCTGATGCGGGAAGTAAACCGCTTTCGGACCGATGGTATTGGACTGGAAGCCACGCACGGTGCTGGAACCACCGGCATAGAAGTTTTCATAGAACGGCATTTCTTTGCCGCCTAAACCATCACCGTAGCCCCAACGAGTACGACCCAGAACAACCCATTTGTGATCGTCGTCGATCGGCACATAGGTCGCCGTGTCCAACGTCACTTTATAGTATTCGTTATCCGATCCCGGAATGGTCACTTTACCGGTCAGGTTGACACGGGAACCATCCGTCGGGAAATAACCACGGTCGAGCTTGTTATAGGTCCAACCATAGTTAAACGTGAAGTCGTCCGTTTTGAAGCTGTTATCCTGATCAGAGGTGTTTGGATGTTCACCCATAGAGTAGAGATAACGCCACATCGCAACCTGCGGCTGCATGTTGGACAGGGAGTTATGGACATAACCCAGACCTGCACGCAGCGAGTTATATTCGTTGATCGGGAAGCCCAATGTTACGTCTGTACCATAACTCTTGTTGGTATAGTCGGACAGGTCAGCGTCATCTGCCTGGAAGTCATTATAGAAGACACGACCGCCGAGGCTTACACCATCTACAGTGAAGTACGGGTTGGTTACCGACAATTCAGCATAGGTCTGGTAATCGTTTTTGGTCCCGTTGATACCAACAGCATAACCGGTACCTAACCAGTTATCCTGCTGCACGCCAGCCTGGAAGCTCACACCACTTTCAGTACCGTAACCAATACCAAAGTTGAAGCTACCGGTGTTGCGCTCTTTTACCTTGTAGACCACGTCAACCTGGTCCGGGCTACCCGGAACACGTTGGGTATCGGTATCAACCGTTTCAAAGAAGCCCAGACGATTCAGACGTTCTTTACCCTGATCGACCAGGTCGCTGCCTAACCAGGCACCTTCCATCTGGCGCATTTCTCGGCGCAGGACGGCATCTTTCGAGGTGTCGTTACCTTCAAAACGGATCTTACGTACGTAGAAACGGTTACCCGCATCAACGTTCACACGTAATTTAACGGTTTTGTCGGCGTCGTTGATTTCAGGCATCGACTGCACGCGCGGATAGGCATAACCGTAGCGACCGAGAAGTTTTTTAATGTCATCTTCCATTTTGGTCACTTTGGTGCCGTTATACAGCTCACCCGGCTCGATCTTAGTCAACTGTTCGATTTCCGCAGAGTGCCCGGCAAGGTTACCGCTCACTTCAACGCCAGAGAGTTTGTACTGATCGCCTTCGGTGATGTTTACCGTGACGTAGATACCTTTTTTATCTGGAGTCAGACTGACCTGGGTAGAGTCGATGTTGAAACGGGCATAACCGCGATCCAGATAGTAGCTGCGCAGGGTTTCAAGGTCGCCCGCCAGTTTCTGTTTCTGATATTTACGATCGCCTACCACGTTCCACCACGGCACTTCATCACGCAGCTGGAAATGAGAGATCAGTTCGTCGGTGGTGAAAGCATGATTACCAACAATGTTGATTTGCTGGATTTCAGCTGACACACCTTCCTGGAACACCAGTTTTAGGTCAACACGGTTACGCGGCAGTGGGGTCACGACAGCTTTTACGCTGGCGCTGTATTTACCGACGCTGTAGTAGAAGTCTTCCAGACCTTTCTCGATATCGGCAATGGTGGTGCGATCGAGGGATTCCCCCACTCGCACGCCAGAAGCCTCGAGGTTTTGCTTCAGCATGTCATCTTTCACCGATTTGTTACCGGAGAAAGTGATGCTGGCAATGGTCGGACGTTCTTTTACCTGAACCAGAAGGGTATCACCATCACGAAGGACGCGAACATCCTCAAAGTTGCCGGTAGCAAACAGAGCGCGAATGGTATTACTGATATCTTCATCATTAACCGTGTCGCCTGTGCGCACCGGCATACTGAGGAGGGCCGCACCAACGGCGACACGCTGAAGGCCTTCGAAATGAATGTCTTTCACTACGAACCCTTCAGCACCGTATACGGTGGCGCTGCTAAACAGCAGCGACGCTATGAGCAACTTTTTCATCGCCATCGTTATTATGCGTTCTTCCTAACTAACTCTCATAACCGAGAGAAATCATTGAAAAGTGCAAGCCCCATTAACAGCACCAGCAGAATCGAGCCAATGCGATAACAAAAGTCTTGAACCCGCTCGGATACCGGTCCGCCCTTGATCTTTTCGATCGCAAGGAACAGCAGATGCCCCCCGTCAAGTACGGGCAACGGAAACAGGTTAATTATCCCTAAGTTCACGCTAATAAGCGCAAGGAACGGCAGGTAATAAACAACCCCGAGTTCCGCTGTCATCCCAGCCCCCTTGGCGATAGAGATCGGCCCACTGAGGTTGTTCAGTTTCACATCACCGGTGATCAATTTTCCCAGCATACTGACCGTCAGCTTCATCAATTGCCACGTTTTGTCCGTGGCTTCAACGATGGCGTTGAACGGTCCATACTGGCGTACAACTTTATACTCATCTGGCAAAGGAATGACTTTCGGCTCAATGCCGGCAAAACCAATCGCTTTACCCTTACCCGGTTTGCTCTCCGGGATTAATGTCAAAGACAAGGGACTCCCCTGCCTTTCGATATCTAACGCTAACGGTTTATCCGGGTTATCCCGGACAAGCATCACAAACGTCAGCCATTGCGTTAATGGCTGACCATCGACTTTAACGATCCTGTCGCCTGCTTGCAAACCCGCCTTACTTGCCGCTGAGTTTGGTGACACATTTTCCAGTACAGGTTCAATTTGCGGACCACGAGGGCGAATCCCCAAAGAAGATACCGGATCTTCCTTATCAGGCTCAAACGCCCAGTTTCGCAAATCAAGCTTTACATCTCGTCGTTGATCGCTGCCAAAAGGTGCCACCGTAAGGGTGGTGCTTTCGTCGCCGATTTTGTCAACCAGTTGTAAGCGCACGGCATCCCAATCAGGCGTTTCGATACCATCTACAGCTTTTAGTTCCGTGCCAGGTACAATTTGTGCTTGTGCGGCAATCGAGTTGGCTGATATTTCACCAACAACCGGGCGAACGCCGGGAACACCAATGATAAAAACCAGCCAGTAAGCAAAGATAGCAAAAATGAAGTTTGCAACCGGACCTGCGGCGATTATCGCTGCACGCTGGCCAACAGTTTTATTGTTGAAGGCATGGTGGCGAAGCTCCGGAACAACCGGTTCTGCGCGCTCATCCAGCATTTTGACATAACCGCCCAGGGGGATCAGGGCGATGACATATTCGGTGCCGAGTTTGTCAGTGCGGCGCCAGAGCGCCTTACCAAAACCTATCGAGAAACGCTCAACGCGAACACCACAGCGCCGGGCAACCCAGAAATGACCAAATTCATGCACGGTGATAAGCACACCCAGTGCAACGATGAACGAAGCCAAATCCCAGAGAAAACTCAGCATAATACCTTCCGTTAAAGCGTCCTGAATACCAGCAACAACAGGCAAGCAAAGACCGGCACCGCAGCCGTCAGGCTATCAATACGATCTAAAATACCACCGTGTCCTGGAATTAAATGACCGCTGTCCTTAATTCCTGCTTCGCGCTTAAACATGCTCTCAGTTAAGTCGCCGAGCACAGAGGCTAGAGCTGCGACAATAGAGCAAATGAGTAAGGTGACGGGGGCGACGTCGAGATTCGCCCACATACCGTAACCCCATGAGATTACTGCTGCGGTCGCGAGTCCGCCAATAAAACCTTGCCAGGTTTTACCCGGAGAAACCTTCGGCGCCAGCTTATGTTTGCCAAATAATTTGCCAAACATATATGCCCCTGAGTCAGCTCCCCAGACCAGGATCATGACATAGAGCAGCCATATCGCGCCACTGTAATGATTCTCGTCATAGTGCCAGGCACGTAACGTCAGCATGCCCCAAAAGAAAGGAACAATAGTTAATACACCGAAAATAATGCGTAACGTTTTAGAGTTGCGCCAGATTGCCGCCGAACCGGGGTAAAATAGCACCAATAATAACGCAACACCCCACCAACCAAGCGAAGCCCAAAGTGACACTTCAACCAGTGGTTGATGAATATTCCGATGATATTCCGGCAATAGAAAAAGCATCAGCGCCAGCAATAACCCGCACAGCACCGCCAGCCATACCCGCTGCGAGCGAGTGGTAAAACCGCTAAGCTGTCCCCATTCCCACGCCGCCAGCATACAAACTACCAGCGTAACAATGGCGAACCCCACCGGCGGCAACAAAAACAGCGCCGCGATGACTACGGGTATTAAAACAAAAGCAGATATCAGGCGATACTTCAGCAAAAGCGACCCCCATCAGGCTGTTTCATCACCGGGCTCGGTGCCGCCGAAACGACGCTCACGATTAGCAAAGGCATTTAACGCCCCTTCAAAGTCTTGTTCATCGAAATCGGGCCAAAGAACATCTGTAAAGTAAAGTTCGGCATAGGCAATTTGCCAAAGCAAAAAGTTACTAATGCGATGCTCCCCCCCAGTCCTAATTACTAAATCTACAGGGGCCAGTTCATGCATACAGACATGCTGGTTAAGCATCTCTTCATCTATCTGATCCGGTTGCAGGTTTCCTTGCTGCACCTTTTCAGCCAGTTGCCTGACTCCCTGGGCAATATCCCAACGTCCACCGTAGTTCGCCGCAATATTTAGCGTCAGACCGGTATTCCCGGCAGTTAACGCTTCAGATTTACGAATACGTTCTTGCAAACGCGAGTTAAAGCGACTGGTATCGCCAATAATACGCAGACGCACGTTATGTCGGTGCAGGCTTTTTACTTCGCTATCAAGCGCCCACACAAACAGTTCCATTAACGCACTGACTTCCTGCGCTGGTCGGTTCCAGTTTTCACTACTAAAGGCATACAGCGTTAACGCCTCAATACCGTTGTTGGCCGCAAAAGAGACAGCCCGGCGGACGGATTTTGCCCCGGCTTTATGCCCAAAGGCACGAATCTTCCCTTGCTTTTTTGCCCAGCGACCATTGCCGTCCATAATGATCGCAACATGGCGACAGCCATGCGCTGGCAATTTTTCGCTAAGTGGTTGAGTAGCAGACAACATCACGCGTTTTTTATTCCCTGATAGGGTTTACGGTACTCAGGAATACTGAAGCCTATACAAAAAAAAGCCGTGTAAAACCACGGCATATCTGACCTTACAAAGCCAACTACTGACGATCAGATGGCGCAGACTATATCACTGAAGCCCTACGCTAACAAATAGCACGACTCTCTGTAGCCGGATTATCCTCAGCTTGCGAGACGCATCACCTCTTTTCTGGCGACCTCACGCGCATCGGCATCAACAGACAACACATCGTCCACACATTGTGGTTCGCGCATATCCATTTTTTCCAGCACGGATAAATTCAACGCGGCGATATCCGTAAAGCGGATTTGTTGCGCAAGAAAGGCTGCAACAGTGATTTCGTTTGCGGCATTCAACGCGGTCGTCGCTGCCTGGCCCTGTTCGAACGCCTTCATCGCCAGTTTCAGGCATGGATAACGCTCATAATCCGGTGCGGCAAATGTCAACGCACTTAATTTGCAAAAATCGAGCGGCTTCACGCCAGAGTTCACGCGATTCGGCCATGCCATGGTGTGGGCAATTGGCGTACGCATGTCGGGTTCGCCCAGTTGTGCCAGAACGCTGCCGTCCTGATAACGCACCATCGAGTGAATCACTGACTGCGGGTGAATCAGCACTTCCATCTGGCTGGCGCTGGCGTTAAACAGCCAACGCGCTTCAATGTATTCCAGACCTTTGTTCATCATGGTAGCCGAATCGACAGAAATTTTACGTCCCATCGACCAGTTCGGATGACGGCAAGCTTGATCGGGCGTCATTGTTGCCAAATCGCGCAATGGCGTCTCACGGAAAGGGCCACCAGACCCGGTAAGTAAAATGGACACCACGCCATTTTGCTCAAGGTCAGCGTATCCCAGATTATGCTGGATAGGTTGCGGTAAACTCTGAAAAATAGCGTTGTGTTCGCTATCGACCGGTAATAACTGTGCTTTACTCTGCTTTACTGCGTCCATAAACAGACGTCCGCAGGTGACCAGTGATTCTTTGTTTGCCAGCAGGATGGTTTTACCAGCGCGGATCGCTGCAAGGGTAGGTAACAGGCCAGCAGCGCCCACAATCGCCGCCATCACCTGATCAACATCTTCAAGCGCCGCCATATCGCAGGCAGCTTGTTGCCCACTTAAGACTTCGGTGCGGCTACCCTGTTGCTGTAGCATCGTTTTAAGAAGTTTCGCACTCGCTTCATCGTCCATAACAGCATAGCGGGGAGAGAACTCCAGGCACTGTTCTACCATGCGAGTGACATTTTTGCCTGCCACCAGCGCAACTACGCGGAAGTGTTCGGGATTATGGCGCACCACGTCCAGCGTGCTGCAACCAATCGAGCCGGTCGAGCCCAGAATGGTGAGTTGCTTCATGAAACATCCAGAGTTGAGACAGAATAAAAAGCAAAACGCCGCCAGCCGATCCGCAAGGATCTACTGAGCGGCGTTTTTGTCGTTCAAGAAATCAGAACTGCATCAGTTCTGCTTCTTTGTCTGCCAGCGCCGCTTCAATTTTCTTGATTGCAGCATCAGTCAGTTTCTGTACATCGTCCTGAGAACGGCGATCGTCGTCTTCGCTGATCTCTTTTTCTTTCAACAGTGCTTTCACTTTGTCGTTCGCATCACGACGCACGTTACGTACTGCAACACGCGCCTGTTCAGCTTCACCACGAACGATTTTGGTCAGATCTTTACGACGCTCTTCCGTCAGCGGCGGCAGCGGAACACGAATGTCGCTACCCGCAGAGTTCGGGTTCAGGCCGAGATCGGACGCCATAATCGCTTTTTCAACGGCCGGAGACATTGAACGGTCAAACACGTTGATTTTCAGAGTACGGGAATCTTCTACCGTTACGCTTGCCAGCTGACGCAGCGGCGTTGGCGTGCCGTAATATTCCACGACAATGCCATCCAGCAGGCTGGGAGAAGCACGACCCGTGCGTATTTTGCTGATTTGGGTTTTGAACGCTTCAACGCATTTGTCCATGCGTACTTCAGCATCTTTTCTGATATCGCTAATCACGTTACGAATCCTTGAAAACTTGTCTCAGTCAGACCAGACAGTCACACACAGTGGAAGTGTGCTAAGTATAGCCCTGATTAAACATATTACGGGTAATCGTCTGGATTATTAGGCTATTTTATTTGCCATTTTGGCCCCGGGCAGTGCTCGCCATCCTCACGTACTTATGTACGCTCCGGTTGCTGCGAGCTGGCCGTGACCAAACTGCCTGCAACAATAACGCCTTATAATCAGACTTACGCCCCCGCGATACTTATGCGGAATCTTACCCTTATTTATCCATCACGGGAATTATTCCGTGATTAATGTTCCTTCTTTTTCACCCATTACCACACGGCGCAGTGCACCCGGTTTGTTCATGTTGAAAACACGAATCGGTAATTTGTGGTCACGAGCCAGCGTAAAGGCCGCCAGGTCCATGACTTTCAGCTCTTTTTCCAGCACTTCGCTGTAAGTCAGCTGCTCATACATAGTTGCAGTTGGATCTTTCGCTGGATCAGCGGTAAACACACCATCAACTTTGGTCGCTTTCAGCACCACATCGGCTTCAATTTCGATACCACGCAGGCAAGCTGCGGAGTCAGTGGTGAAGAATGGATTACCCGTACCGGCGGAGAGGATCACCACACGGTTGTTACGCAACAGGCTGATTGCTTCTGCCCAGCTGTAACTGTCGCACACGCCATTCAACGGAATAGCGGACATCAGACGAGCGTTCACATAGGCGCGGTGCAGTGCATCACGCATTGCCAGACCGTTCATTACGGTAGCCAGCATCCCCATGTGGTCGCCCACAACGCGGTTCATACC
The DNA here is from genome assembly GCF_005781135.1 of Escherichia sp. E3659. NCBI lineage: Bacteria > Pseudomonadati > Pseudomonadota > Gammaproteobacteria > Enterobacterales > Enterobacteriaceae > Escherichia > Escherichia sp. E3659. The sequence continues at coordinate 29,724 of NZ_VATQ01000015.1, forward strand.
CGCTTTCGCCAGACCAGCGCCACGGAACAGGTTACCCCCACCAATCACCACACCAACCTGAATACCCAGTTCAACCAGCTCTTTGATTTCCTGAGCCATGCGATCCAGTATGCTTGCATCAATACCGAAGCCTTCCGTGCCCTGCAGAGCTTCGCCACTCAACTTAAGCAGAATGCGTTTATAGACGGGTTTTGCATTGGTAGCCATGTTTCTTTCCTGAGACTGTCAACGATTGAAATGAATTAATACTAGCGACATTGTACGTCGCTTTTCAGCGCAGCCCCATAAGGGTTAGCTGAATTTACAAGATGGGCGCAAAAAGAAGCCGCCCTCAGGCGGCTCCTTTTCGATAATTAAGACTGCTTGGACATCGCAGCAACTTCTGCTGCAAAGTCAGTCTCAACTTTCTCGATGCCTTCACCTACTTCGAAGCGGATGAAGCCAGTCACTTCAGCGTTATGCTCTTTCAGCAGCTGACCAACAGTTTTTGCCGGTTCCATAACGAACGGCTGACCGGTCAGAGAAACTTCGCCGGTGAATTTCTTCATGCGGCCTTCAACCATTTTCTCTGCGATTTCTTTCGGTTTACCAGACTGCATCGCGATGTCCAGCTGTACCTGGTATTCTTTCTCTACCACTTCAGCGGATACGTCTTCTGGTTTGATGAATTCTGGTTTGCTTGCAGCAACGTGCATAGCGATGTGTTTAACCAGCTCTTCGTCAGCGCCTTTAGCAGCAACCAGAACGCCGATACGCGCACCGTGCTGATAAGAACCCAGAACGTCGCCTTCCAGTGCAGCAACGCGGCGAATGTTGATGTTTTCACCAATTTTCGCTACCAGCGCAACACGTTCTTCTTCGAACTGTGCTTTCAGAACTTCAACGTCAGTGATTTTGCCAGCTACAGCTGCGTCCAGAACTTTGTCTGCGAACGCCTGGAAACCAGCGTCTTTCGCTACGAAGTCAGTCTGGCAGTTAACTTCCAGAATGATGCCGTAGTTGCCGTCGATTTTGGTTTTGATCACGCCGTCAGCAGCAACGTTGCCTGCTTTTTTCGCTGCTTTAATAGCACCGGACTTACGCATGTTTTCGATTGCCAGCTCGATGTCGCCGTTAGCTTCAGTCAGTGCTTTTTTGCAATCCATCATGCCTGCGCCAGTACGCTCACGCAGCTCTTTTACCAGGGATGCGGTAATTTCAGCCATTCTAAAATCCTCGGAGATGTGATCTGCCCGGCGTTAAACCGCACAGATATAAAAGTGAAAAAGGGGGCCATATGCAGGCCCCCTAACCAAACGTGTACTACCTGGTCTATAAGGGCTCTCCCCCCTTCATATTTCGCGCCGCAGATGCGTTATCTTCGCTCGCTCATCCCGGTCACTTACTGATGTAAGCTCCCGGGAATTCTCGAGCTTGCCGCCTTTCTGCAACTCGAACTATTTTGGGGGAGTTATCAAGCCTTATTACTCAGCTTCTACGAAGCTTTCTTCCGCCTGGGAAGCCAGATCCTGAGAACGGCCTTCACGTACGGTTGCAGCAACAGCGCCCAGGTACAGGGTCACAGCACGGATTGCGTCGTCGTTACCCGGGATAACGAAGTCAACACCGTCCGGATCAGAGTTGGTATCAACGATAGCAAATACCGGAATACCCAGGTTGTTTGCTTCTTTGATAGCAATGTGTTCGTGGTCAGCATCGATTACAAACAGAGCGTCCGGCAGACCGCCCATGTCTTTGATACCGCCCAGGCTGTTTTCCAGTTTCTCCAGCTCACGAGTGCGCATCAGCGCTTCTTTCTTGGTCAGCTTTTCGAAAGTACCGTCCTGAGACTGAGTTTCCAGGTCTTTCAGACGTTTGATGGACTGACGAACGGTTTTCCAGTTAGTCAGCATACCGCCCAGCCAGCGATGGTTCACGAAGAACTGGTCGCAGCTCAGAGCAGCGTCTTTCACCGCTTCGCTTGCAGCGCGTTTAGTACCAACGAAAAGGATTTTACCTTTGCGAGAAGCAATCTTGTTCAGTTCAGCCAGAGCTTCGTTGAACATCGGTACAGTTTTCTCAAGGTTGATGATGTGAACTTTGTTACGCGCACCGAAGATGAACGGCTTCATTTTCGGGTTCCAGTAACGGGTCTGGTGACCGAAGTGAACACCAGCCTTGAGCATGTCGCGCATGGAAACAGTTGCCATGATTAAAACCTCTATATAAAAGTTGGGGTTATGCCTCCACGTATCCCATATTACCGACCCCAAAGGGCACCCCGGAATATGTGCCGATACGTGTGTGTTGTTACACAAAGTGAGATTGTCGCTTCCGTCCAGTCTGTGTATACGAAATGGATCGGAAGTCCGGCGCGCTTTATACCACAAATACGTCGCGGACACCAATAATTGTTGGCGCTGTGTACAGCACCAGACGATGAATTTTCTATTATAGAAAACGTTCAGTGGCACGTTTGGCGAAATTCAGAATGATTCTCAATTTGCCCGGGTGTGATACCATTGACAGCACTTACATATATATTGTCGGTATCACCGACGCTGATGGACAGAATTAATGGCTATCTCAATCAAGACCCCTGAAGATATCGAAAAAATGCGCGTCGCTGGCCGCTTGGCTGCCGAAGTGCTGGAGATGATCGAACCCTATGTTAAACCGGGCGTCAGCACCGGCGAGCTGGATCGCATCTGTAATGATTACATTGTTAATGAACAACACGCGGTTTCTGCCTGCCTCGGCTATCATGGTTATCCGAAATCTGTTTGCATCTCTATTAATGAAGTGGTGTGCCACGGTATTCCGGACGATGCCAAGCTACTGAAAGATGGCGACATCGTTAACATCGATGTCACCGTTATTAAGGATGGTTTCCACGGCGATACCTCGAAAATGTTTATCGTCGGTAAGCCGACCATCATGGGCGAACGCCTGTGCCGCATCACACAAGAGAGCCTGTATCTGGCGCTGCGTATGGTGAAACCAGGCATCAATCTGCGCGAAATCGGTGCAGCGATTCAGAAATTTGTCGAAGCAGAAGGCTTCTCTGTCGTTCGTGAATATTGCGGACACGGTATTGGTCGCGGCTTCCATGAAGAACCGCAAGTACTGCACTATGACTCCCCTGAAACCAACGTCGTGCTGAAACCAGGGATGACATTCACTATCGAGCCAATGGTCAACGCGGGTAAAAAAGAGATCCGCACCATGAAAGATGGCTGGACGGTAAAAACCAAAGATCGCAGCTTGTCTGCGCAATACGAGCATACTATTGTGGTGACTGATAACGGCTGCGAAATTCTGACGTTACGCAAGGATGACACCATCCCGGCGATAATCTCGCACGACGAATAAGAGGAAGACAAACGCAAAAATGCCTGATGCGTCCTACCTTCTCCATTTGCAAGGAGTTGTAGGCTGGATAAGGCGTTCACGCCGCATCCGGCATGAACAAAGCGCACTTTGTCAACAATCTGAAGCCGGCGAATGCCGGCTTTTTTAATGTGATAATGTAATCTTATGGGTGGCGCACGATGAATACCCTTCCAGAACAGTACGCAAACACCGCTCTCCCCACCCTGCCCGGTCAACCGCAAAATCCATGCGCCTGGCCCCGTGATGAATTAACTGTCTGTGGGATAAAAGCCCATATCGATACTTTCCAGCGTTGGCTGGGTGATGCCTTTGATAATGGGATTTCCGCTGAACAATTGATTGAAGCCCGCACCGAGTTTATCGACCAGCTCCTGCAACGGTTATGGATTGATTCAGGATTCAGCCAGATCGCCGATCTGGCGCTGGTTGCCGTCGGTGGTTATGGTCGTGGCGAGCTGCATCCGCTTTCAGACGTCGATTTACTGATCTTAAGCCGTAAAAAACTTCCGGACGATCAGGCGCAAAAAGTGGGCGAGCTGCTAACGCTGCTCTGGGATGTGAAGCTGGAAGTCGGTCATAGCGTGCGCACGCTTGAAGAGTGCATGCTGGAAGGGTTATCAGATTTAACCGTCGCCACCAACCTGATCGAATCCCGCTTGTTAATTGGCGATGTAGCGCTATTTCTCGAACTGCAAAAGCATATTTTCAGCGAAGGATTCTGGCCGTCCGATAAGTTTTACGCGGCGAAAGTTGAAGAACAAAACCAGCGCCACCAGCGTTATCACGGCACCAGCTACAATCTTGAACCAGACATCAAAAGCAGCCCCGGCGGCTTGCGCGATATCCACACTCTGCAATGGGTGGCCCGCCGCCATTTTGGCGCAACATCACTCGATGAAATGGTCGGATTTGGCTTCTTAACGTCTGCGGAACGTGCAGAGCTAAATGAGTGTTTGCATATTCTCTGGCGAATTCGCTTCGCCCTGCATTTGGTGGTCAACCGTTACGATAATCGCCTGTTATTTGATCGCCAGCTTAGCGTTGCCCAGCGTCTGAATTACGGTGGTGAAGGTAACGAGCCAGTCGAACAGATGATGAAGGATTATTTTCGCGTTACGCGCCGCGTTAGCGAACTTAACCATATGCTATTGCAACTGTTCGACGAGGCTATCCTCGCCCTCCCTGCCGACGAAAAACCGCGACCAATAGACGATGAATTTCAGCTACGCGGCACGCTTATCGATCTGCGCGATGAAACGCTGTTTATGCGCCAACCAGAAGCGATATTACGCATGTTCTATACGATGGTGCGCAACAGTGCGATCACCGGCATTTACTCCACCACGCTGCGCCAGTTACGTCATGCCCGTCGCCATCTGCAACAACCGCTGTGCAATATTCCTGAAGCGCGAAAGCTATTTTTGAGCATTCTGCGTCACCCTGGTTCGGTGCGTCGTGGACTGTTACCGATGCATCGCCATAGCGTGCTCGGTGCCTATATGCCGCAATGGTCGCATATCGTCGGGCAGATGCAGTTTGACCTGTTCCACGCCTACACGGTGGATGAACATACTATTCGCGTGATGTTGAAACTGGAGAGTTTTGCCAGTGAAGAAACGCGCCAGCGCCATCCGTTGTGTGTGGATGTCTGGCCGCGATTGCCGTCACCTGAGCTTATCTTTATCGCCGCATTGTTTCACGATATCGCCAAAGGGCGTGGCGGCGACCACTCGATACTCGGCGCACAAGACGTGGTGCATTTTGCCGAGCTCCACGGGCTGAACTCGCGCGAAACACAACTGGTAGCCTGGCTGGTTCGCCAGCACTTGCTGATGTCGGTCACCGCCCAACGCCGCGATATTCAGGATCCGGAAGTCATCAAGCAATTTGCCGAAGAAGTGCAAACGGAAACCCGGCTGCGCTATCTGGTATGCCTGACAGTGGCCGATATTTGCGCCACCAACGAAACACTATGGAATAGCTGGAAGCAAAGCCTGTTGCGCGAACTCTATTTCGCCACCGAAAAACAGCTACGACGCGGGATGCAAAACACGCCGGATATGCGCGAACGAGTCCGCCATCATCAGCTTCAGGCGCTGGCGCTGCTGCGTATGGATAACATCGACGAAGAGGCGCTGCACCAGATTTGGTCGCGCTGTCGCGCTAACTATTTTGTCCGCCATAGCCCAAATCAACTGGCCTGGCATGCGCGCCATTTATTACAGCATGATTTAAGCAAACCGCTGGTATTGCTTAGCCCGCAGGCTACGCGTGGAGGCACCGAGATTTTTATCTGGAGCCCGGACCGCCCCTATCTGTTTGCCGCCGTCTGTGCCGAATTAGACCGCCGCAATTTAAGCGTTCACGACGCACAAATTTTCACTACCCGCGACGGAATGGCAATGGATACCTTCATCGTGCTGGAACCAGATGGCAGCCCGCTGTCCGCAGATCGCCATGAAGTCATTCGTTTTGGACTTGAGCAGGTGCTGACGCAAAGTAGCTGGCAGCCACCACAGCCGCGTCGTCAACCGGCCAAACTACGTCACTTTACTGTTGAAACCGAAGTGACGTTTTTGCCTACCCATACCGACCGAAAATCATTCCTTGAGCTTATCGCTCTCGACCAACCGGGTCTGCTGGCCCGAGTTGGGAAAATTTTTGCCGATCTGGGAATTTCGCTTCATGGCGCTCGAATTACAACCATTGGCGAGCGAGTAGAAGATTTATTCATAATCGCCACCGCTGATCGGCGCGCACTTAATAACGAGTTGCAGCAGGAAGTGCATCAGCGGTTGACAGAGGCCCTCAATCCAAACGATAAAGGGTGATGTGTTTACTGATATGAAAAGAGTTTAACAATGCAGCAGTTACAGAACATTATTGAAACCGCTTTTGAACGCCGTGCCGAGATCACGCCAGCCAATGCAGACACCGTTACCCGCGAAGCGGTAAATCAGGTGATCGCCCTGCTGGATTCCGGCGCACTGCGTGTAGCGGAAAAAATTGACGGTCAGTGGGTGACGCATCAGTGGTTGAAAAAAGCGGTGCTGCTCTCTTTCCGTATTAATGATAATCAGGTGATCGAAGGGGCTGAAAGCCGCTACTTCGATAAAGTGCCGATGAAATTCGCTAACTACGATGAAGCACGTTTCCAGAAAGAAGGCTTCCGCGTCGTGCCACCAGCGGCAGTGCGTCAGGGCGCATTTATCGCCCGTAATACCGTGCTGATGCCATCTTATGTCAACATCGGCGCATACGTTGATGAAGGTACGATGGTTGATACCTGGGCCACCGTCGGTTCCTGTGCGCAGATTGGTAAAAACGTGCATCTGTCTGGCGGCGTAGGCATTGGTGGCGTGCTGGAGCCGCTGCAGGCTAACCCGACCATTATTGAAGATAACTGCTTCATCGGCGCACGCTCTGAAGTGGTTGAAGGGGTGATTGTCGAAGAAGGTTCTGTCATCTCTATGGGCGTATACATCGGTCAAAGCACCCGTATTTACGACCGTGAAACCGGCGAAATCCATTACGGTCGCGTACCGGCAGGTTCTGTGGTGGTATCCGGCAACCTGCCGTCGAAAGATGGCAAATACAGCCTCTACTGTGCGGTTATCGTTAAGAAAGTTGACGCGAAAACTCGCGGTAAAGTTGGTATTAACGAACTGCTGCGTACCATCGACTAAAAGTATGCACACGGGCAGCACGACGCTGCCCGATTTTTTTACAGGGATGAGCGATGATTTCACGCCGACGATTTTTGCAGGCTGCCGCCGCAACGTTAGCCGCGGGCTCAGGTTTCGGTTATATGCATTACTGGGAACCTGGCTGGCTTGAATTAATCCGTCACCGCCTCGCCTTTTTTAAAGACAACGTTGCACCTTTCAAAATCCTTTTTCTGGCAGATCTCCATTACTCTCGTTTTGTTCCTCTAAGCCTGATTTCTGACGCGATTGCTCTTGGCGTAGCACAAAAGCCCGATTTGATATTGCTGGGCGGCGATTACGTATTATTTGATATGCCGCTGAATTTTTCGGCGTTTGCTGACGTACTCTCCCCCCTTGCCGAATGTGCGCCGACGTTTGCCTGCTTCGGCAACCACGATCGCCCTGTTGGTACAGAGAAAAATCGCTTAATTGGCGAGGCGTTGCAATCGGCGGGCATCACGGTGTTGGTTAACCAGGCAACCGTGATCGCCACGCCGAACAGGCAATTCGAACTGGTAGGCACTGGTGATTTATGGGCCGGACAATGCAAACCGCCTCCCGCCAGCGAAGCCAATCTGCCACGACTGGTGTTGGCGCATAATCCCGACAGCAAAGAAGTCATGCGTAATGAAAAGTGGGATTTGATGCTTTGTGGTCACACTCACGGCGGTCAGTTACACGTGCCATTAGTTGGCGAACCTTTTGCGCCAGTTAAAGATAAACGCTATGTCGCAGGGTTAAACGCTTTTGGCGAACGACACATCTACACGACTCGAGGTGTGGGAAGTTTGTATGGCTTGCGTCTGAACTGCCGCCCGGAAGTGACAATGCTGGAACTGGTGTAGAACATGAATGATATCGCCAGAATAAAGCAGGTAATTTTTTTAATTTTACGCCATGATAGAAGTCTGGAAGAAAAAGGCTTTCTGCGATCACAGTCGAGCCGGGCGGGCCAGGCCAAATGCTAAGATAAGCACAATTTACTGACTCATTTTGAGGTAACGCTATGTACGACAATCTGAAAAGTCTGGGTATTACCAATCCTGAAGAAATTGATCGTTACAGCCTCCGGCAGGAAGCCAACAACGATATTCTGAAAATCTATTTTCAGAAAGACAAAGGCGAGTTTTTCGCTAAGAGCGTGAAGTTTAAATATCCGCGTCAGCGCAAAACAGTGGTCGCCGATGGTGTGGGTCAGGGTTATAAAGAAGTGCAGGAGATCAGCCCGAATCTGCGTTATATCATTGATGAACTTGATCAAATCTGCCAGCGTGATCGTAGCGAAGTTGATCTTAAGCGTAAGATCCTCGACGACTTACGTCATCTGGAGTCAGTAGTAACCAATAAGATCAGCGAGATTGAAGCCGATCTGGAAAAACTGACGCGTAAATAATCCCGAACTGACGGTTAGCTCAGGCAATCCCCTCTTCCCTTCGGGGTGAGGGGAACAAGCCAGCGCCGCCTCGACCTTAACGCATAACCTACCGTTCTTCATCCAGTTGCAACGCAACATACAGCAGCAACCTGTCATCAAAATTGCCCAAATCCAGCCCGGTCAGTTCCGATATACGATTAAGCCTATACTCCAGGGTATTGCGATGGATAAACAGCGCCTTTGACGTTGCCAGCGGCTGCACATTATGGCGAAACCACGCTGCCAGCGTCCGCCGCAGCAAGCCATTATTATCCATCGCTTTTAGCCGTGCCAGAGGACGCGCCAGTTCGTTGGCTTGCCAGTCGCCACGTAAACTGTCGAGTAATACTGGCAGCATCAGATCCTGATAAAAATAGCAGCGATTTTCCGGCATCCGCTGTTTACCCACTACCATCGTTGTTTTCGCCGTGCGATAAGAACGCGCAATACTGCCAGCGCCGGTAAAATAATTGCCCAGTGACACGCGAAAACGCAGCTGACCGTACTCCTTCATACGAGTAATAAGTTGCTCTACTCGCTTACGATGGTCTTCCGCATCCCAGCGCCCAAACGTATTCAACGCCGGTTTCAGCACTACCATTTCAGTTAGCGAGACTATCGCCACCAGATTATTGCGTTCCGGCGTGGTGAGTGCATTTTGCAGTTGCTGTAGTTCCGCCATCGCACTGTCCACGCCAAGTTGACCGCTGTCGACCTCGACAATGGCTACCACGCGGGGTTGATTGAGATCGATACCCAGTCGTTGCGCCCATTCAGTTAACGCTGGCGTATTTTCTTCAGCCTGAATCAGGTGCATGACTAACTCTTCACGCAGTCGGCTATCCTGCGCCAGCAGGTGCATCAACCGCGACTGTTCCAGCATCATCTCCGCCGTCATACAGACCAGTTCACCATATTTGCGCAAATGCTCCGGTTCACCGGTCAGGCCGATAACGCCGACAATCTCGCCTTCCAGCCGTAACGGCAGGTTAATCCCCTGACGTACACCGTGCAGATGGCGCGCTACCGCATCATCGATATCGACCACCCGCCCTTGCGACAGTACCAGTAATGCACCTTCGTGCAATTCACCAATACGCTCACGATCGCCGCTGCCGATAATTCGCCCGCGAGCATCCATTACGTTGATATTGGTATCGATGATGCGCATGGTACGCGCCACGATATCCTGCGCCATTTTGGTATCAAGATGCCAGCCAGCCATAAGCCCTCCGTTGTGCACGGTTTAGCATAAGGAAGTACGCAACACACAGCATTGTGCAAATGCACAAAGGACGGCGGAGAAATATGGAGTTGTGGAGGGGGTCACAAATTGAAAAGAGAACCCCTTCCCGTTTGCAGGAAGGGGTTGAGGGAGATTACTGCATTAACAGGTAGATGGTGCTATCGCCGCGCTGAATGTTCAGCGCCAGCACTGACGGCTTGCTGTCGAGAACTTTACGCAGTTCAGCGATGTTTTTCACTGTCTGCTGGTTCGCGCCAATAATCACATCACCTTTTTTCAGGCCAATCTGCGCAGCCGGAGTACCGGTTTTCACGTTGTTCACGACCACGCCCTGATCTTTGCCTTTGTTGCTCATTTCAGCGCCTTCAATACCGTTGAAGATAGAGCTGGAATCAACTTGATTCTGGCTGCTCTGCTGCAGTTCCAGATTCACGTTGACCTGCTTACCATCGCGCAGCAAGCCCAGGGTCAGTTTGCTGCCCACCGGCATAGTACCCACCTGAGCACGCAGTGCGGCAAAGCTGCTGATCGGCTTACCGTTCAGTGAGGTGATCACATCACCCGCTTTAATACCCGCTTTTGCAGCGGAGGAATTCGGCAGAACCTGGCTTACGAAAGCGCCACGCTGGGCGTCAACTTTCATCGCTTTCGCCAGTTCAGAGTTCAGCTCAGTCCCCATAATGCCCAACTCACCGCGTTTCACCTGACCGTATTCCACCATCTGTGAGGTCAGGTTTTTCACCATGTTGCTCGGGATAGCAAAACCGATACCGATGTTACCGCCGTCTGGTGCAAGGATCGCGGTGTTAATACCGATCAGTTCACCGTTCAGGTTAACCAGCGCACCACCGGAGTTACCACGGTTGATTGCTGCGTCCGTCTGGATGAAGTTTTCGTAGTTTTCGGCGTTCAGACCGCTACGCCCCAGTGCAGAGACGATACCGGAAGTTACCGTCTCGCCCAGACCAAACGGGTTACCGATAGCGACGGTGTAATCACCCACGCGCAGCGCATCGGAATCCGCCATCTTAATCGCGGTCAGGTTTTTCGGGTTCTGGATCTGGATCAGCGCGATATCAGAGCGCGGATCTTTGCCGACCATCTTCGCGTCGAACTTACGGCCATCGCTCAGTTGAACTTTAATGACCGTCGCGTTATCGACAACGTGGTTGTTAGTCACGACATAGCCTTTATCGGCATCAATGATGACGCCAGAACCCAGCGCCATGAATTTTTGTTGCTGGCCACCGCCGTTACCACCTTGTCCACCGCCCTGACAGAACGGGGAGCTCTGGAACGGAGAACCTTCCTGGCAGAACGGGGAATCATCACCGAAGAACTGCTGGAAATTACGCGGCATACGCGGCGTATTAACGGTTGTGCTACCTTCTACGTTAATGCTGACCACTGAAGGCATCACCTTTTCGAGCATCGGTGCAAGGCTTGGCATCTGCTGGGCTGTCGTTGCTGAAGAAGTCTCAGCCGCCGTTGCAGAGAGCGGAGATAACGCCAAACCTAAACTCAGAGCCAGTGCACTCAGTGCTAATGTGGTTTTTTTCATGTATTTCAGTCTCGATTAACAGATAACGCAAAATTGCTGTGTTCTTCAGATTCGTTTTATAGCGCGAAGTTCCGAACTAAAGTTTCTGCAAAAAGTAAAAATTTATTGTCCGTCTTTACAAAAGCCTGGTTATTGTTCTACGGCCATCAGACGTCGGTATTCATCCCACGCATAAAGGTCTGTCATACCGCTGATATAATCCTGTAACAGTCGGCAGCGGTAATAATATTCCCATAGCGGAAGCTCAGGTGAATCTGACGATAATTTACTGACAGCCTCAACATAGGCCAACCGATGGCGCGTTGAGAGCTTATGGAATAAACGCGTTTCAATGGGGAAACGTTTCACACGCTCTTTTTCAACAAGTTCGGTAAAGTCTGATAACGACATGTTTAACAACGGTCGATATATCTCTAATAAACCGCTAATCACCCGGTAGCCCTGCAATTCAAGCTGCTCGACATCTGGATGGCTAAACACATGTTTTACAGCGACATTTTTATATAACTTCAGCAACTGGCTACATTCGCTGGCATCTTCTAACAGTGCATGATTAAAGGTTCCGGCAAAAATTTCAGGTAAGTTATCAATAAATCGTTGTGCCGCATACGGCACCAGTTTATTTAAGGTATTTACGCGTAAATACATAAAAAACTGATCTTCCGTGCTACGACTTAAGCTATTTGAGCGCGATTTTTCCCAGGCATTTTCTACCACCTGCGCAAACAGCGAGCCGTTCTCATGCTGGCCCCACGCTTCATGCAGATGATGATAAAGCTGTTCAACGGTAAATATTCTTTTTTCTACCGCATCTTCAAGATCAGCCACACAATAAGATATATCGTCGGCAGCTTCCATAATCCACGTTAATGGGAAGCGACTGTAAAGCGCTAAATTAAGTTCTTTACGCAAACGCGCAATATAGAATTCTTCAGAAAGGTAATAGCCCGGCTTTTTCATTAAATAATCGTGAGTCGCGGGCGTTTCGCCACGCCACCACGCCGGACGGGTATATTTTAAAATACCGCCTACCTGGGCCCAGGTAAGATTCATCCGCATCAATGTATGCACCAGACGAATACCCTGTGCGTTACCTTCAAAATGACATAAGTCCTGACGAATTTTTCGCCGCAGCTCGTTGAGCGGCTCCTCCCCTTCCCTCAATCGCAACGCTGCCACGCTACAGCGATCGTCGGTTAATGGCTGACTTTCGGCATCCGCCGGGTACAAGCGCTGACGGAACCAGTCATTAATGGCTGCCTCGCCGAAATGACCAAACGGCGGATTTCCTATGTCATGCATCAGGCACGACATTTCGACAATGCTTTCAAACGGCCCGGTCAACTCGTCCAGACCGTAAGCCTCCAGCAATTTAAGCTCTTTCAGGCGGCTTAAAATTTCTTTAGCGATATAACGCCCCACCTGCTGAACTTCCATAGAATGGGTAAGACGCGTGCGCACGGCAGCATTGCGCTCAAGTGGGAAGACCTGGGTCTTTTGTTGCAGACGGCGAATCGCCGGGGAGTTGATAATACGCCCGCGATCGCTCTCGAAGATCCGCAGGATCTCATGTTCAGTTTTAACGCCCTGCGGTGAACGATAACGACGATGCCAGTTTATTTTATTTCGGAAATCAATCTGTGCCATGTCCTCTCCCGCGTGAGAAATACGCTTCCCCTCAAGCGCATGATAAACTATGCCTTCAAATCGAGCTTATCGCGAGTAAATCTATGAAAATCGGCATCATTGGTGCAATGGAAGAAGAAGTTACGCTGCTGCGTGACAAAATCGAAAACCGTCAAACTATCAGCCTGGGCGGTTGCGAAATCTATACCGGCCAACTGAACGGAACCGAGGTTGCGCTTCTGAAATCAGGCATTGGTAAAGTCGCAGCGGCGCTGGGTGCAACTCTGCTGCTGGAACACTGCAAGCCTGATGTGATTATTAACACCGGTTCCGCGGGTGGCCTGGCGCCAACGCTGAAAGTGGGCGATATCGTTGTCTCGGACGAAGCACGTTATCACGACGCGGATGTCACGGCGTTTGGCTATGAATACGGTCAACTGCCTGGCTGCCCTACGGGCTTCAAAGCTGACGATAAACTGATCGCTGCCGCCGAATCCTGCATTGCCGAACTGAATCTTAACGCTGTACGTGGCCTGATTGTTAGCGGCGACGCTTTCATCAACGGCTCTGTTGGTCTGGCGAAAATCCGCCACAATTTCCCGCAGGCCATTGCAGTCGAAATGGAAGCGACGGCTATCGCTCACGTTTGCCACAATTTTAACGTCCCGTTTGTGGTGGTGCGCGCCATCTCTGACGTCGCCGATCAACAGTCTCACCTTAGCTTCGACGAGTTCCTGGCCGTTGCTGCCAAACAGTCCAGCCTGATGGTTGAGTCACTGGTGCAGAAACTGGCTCATGGCTAAGTCACTATTCAGGGCGCTGGTCGCCCTGTCTTTTCTTGCGCCACTATGGCTCAACGCCGCGCCGCGTGTCATCACACTTTCCCCCGCTAACACCGAACTCGCATTTGCCGCCGGGATCACGCCGGTAGCGGTCAGCAGTTATTCCGACTATCCGCCAGAAGCACAGAAAATAGAGCAGGTTTCCACCTGGCAAGGGATGAATCTGGAACGTATTGTGGCGCTAAAACCCGATCTGGTCGTAGCCTGGCGCGGGGGTAACGCCGAGCGGCAAGTTGACCAGCTTGCTTCGCTGGGAATAAAAGTGATGTGGGTCGATGCGACAAGCATTGAACAAATTGCCGATGCGTTACGTCAACTGGCCCCGTGGAGTCCGCAACCTGACAAGGCCGAGAAGGCCGCGCAAACCTTGCTGGAACAGTATGCGCAACTCAAAGCTAAATTCGCCGACAAACCTAAAAAACGTGTTTTCTTACAATTCGGCATTAATCCGCCCTTCACCAGCGGAAAAGAGTCGATTCAGAACCAGGTACTGGAAGTTTGCGGTGGAGAAAACATCTTTAAAAACAGCCATGTTCCCTGGCCACAGGTGAGCCGCGAACAGGTATTAGCACGCGCGCCACAGGCAATTGTCATCACTGGCGGATCGGACCAAACTCCTAAAATCGAGCAATACTGGGGTGAACAGCTCAAAATCCCCATTATTCCTCTCACAAGTGACTGGTTTGAACGTGCAAGCCCACGTATTATCCTCGCTGCACAACAACTCTGTAATGCGCTTTCACTAGTGGATTAGCGCCTGACCTTTTCAGGTGCTCAGTGGGGATTGAACAATGCTCGTCTATTGGCTGGATATAGTCGGCACAGCGGTATTTGCCATCTCCGGCGTTTTACTTGCCGGAAAATTGCGTATGGACCCTTTTGGCGTCCTGGTATTAGGCGTGGTTACCGCAGTAGGCGGTGGAACCATTCGTGACATGGCGCTGGATCACGGTCCGGTATTTTGGGTGAAAGACCCTACCGATCTGGTCGTTGCAATGGTAACCAGCATGCTGACGATCGTCCTGGTACGCCAGCCAAGACGCTTGCCGAAATGGATGCTGCCGGTGCTGGATGCTGTTGGGTTGGCAGTATTTGTTGGCATTGGCGTCAACAAAGCCTTTAATGCGGATGCGGGTCCATTGATTGCGGTATGTATGGGTGTCATTACGGGCGTTGGCGGCGGGATCATTCGCGATGTGCTGGCGCGCGAAATCCCCATGATTTTACGTACAGAAATCTACGCAACAGCCTGTATTATCGGCGGTATTGTCCACGCTACGGCTTATTATACGTTTTCCGTCCCGTTAGAAACGGCCAGTATGATGGGGATGGTGGTAACGCTATTGATTCGACTGGCAGCTATCCGTTGGCATCTTAAACTGCCGACGTTTGCGCTGGATGAGAATGGGCGTTAAAGAGAGTAGATGTGCCGGATAGTTTATCCGGCACATTAACAGCAGATTAGATGCTAAAGGAAGAACCGCAACCGCAGGTGCTTTTCGCGTTCGGGTTGGTCACGATGAAACGCGAACCTTCCAGTCCTTCAGTATAATCAACGGAACCACCAACCAGATATTGCAGGCTCATCGGGTCAACCACCAGGCCAACGCCCTGTTTTTCGATGGTCATATCGCCTTCGTTCACCTGATCATCAAAGGTGAAACCATACTGGAAGCCGCTGCAACCGCCACCGGTGATATACACGCGTAATTTCAGATTCGGGTTATCTTCGTCAGCGATCAGGCTTTTAACTTTGTTGGCTGCTGCGTCGGTAAACTCCAGCGGCAGTGCTACGTCATCACTCATATTTTGCTCCAAACGACATCGGCAATTGGGCAAATTCTAACCCAATAATAATCGCCATTATCTAATACCCTGGTATTTCGTTCAAGTATTCTCGCTGGCGACAGCGGCCTTGCTTCGCGCCAGTTGCTCCGCTTCCTGTTTTGCCAGCGTGCGCGCAAGAATCGCCGAGTATAGCGGTTTTCCGCCGGTAAATTGTGCTAATAGTGTTGCGCCAAGACCGGTAATAATCATTGGCAAAATGAGCTGATAGTTATCTGTCATCTCTAATACCAGAATGATCCCCGTTAACGGCGCGCGAATGGACGCCGCCAGTAACGCGCCCATTCCGGCAATAGCAAAGGTGCCTGCTTCAAGGTGATATTGCGGAAACAGTTCAACGGCAACCATCCCGAACGCGGTTCCCAGCACGGTACCCAGCGCCAGCATCGGGGCAAAAATACCGCCCGGCGCGCCGGAAGAGAAACAGAGTAAGGTGGTGATGACCCGCGCGACAAAGATAAATACCAGCATTCCCATGCTGAAGTTCCCCGCCGTGGCGATAGGAATCAGGTTAAATCCACCGCCTGAGGTTTCAGGAGCGACAAAACCCAGCAGCCCACACAAACCACCAATCGCACCGCCCATCAGTACCCATTTGGTTATATTGCCGCCGTGTACGCGGTGTAGCAAATCCTGCATCCCCAGCACCCATTTATTAAAAATAGGGCCAAAGATGCCAAAAATAATACCGAGGATCAGATAAAGCCACAGCGTATTGAGCGGGGCGTCAGAAAGTTTACCGACGTCAATAAGTGCAACTTCGTGGTTAAATACCCGGTACATAATGGTCGACATAATGACGCCAATAAATACCGCTTTAATCGAAATTAGCGTATAGCGAAACTGCGGACGCATCTCTTCAATAATAAAAAGAATACCCGCCAGCGGCGCGTTAAAAGCCGCCGCCAGACCCGCCGCCGCACCGGTTGCCAGTAACGTATGGCGAGCTTCGTCACCTTTCATGCGGAAAATATCAAGCACCATCCGACCAATATTACCGCCAATCTGCACGGTTGGCCCTTCGCGCCCCAGAACCATACCGCCGCCCAGCGTCCCCAGACCACCAAAGAATTTCACTGGCAATACACGCCACCAGCGAACGGGACGTTGATCTTCCAGCGCCCCTTCAATTTCCGGGATACCCGAACCACCCGCTTCCGGCGCGTATTTGCGCACTAAGAAATAACCGAACATCGCCAGCACTGCCGAACAGAGAAAAGCAACGGTTAACAGAAGTGGATAATTATCGGCAGTATGTACCAGCGCGCCCATTCGTTGGTTCTGCAACCAGGCGACACCTTTGTCAAAAGCAACCGCTGCCAGCCCGACAAGGGTACCGACGACCGCCGCCATAAACAAAATAGCTAATGGCGTTTTATCACGCTCAAGAAGCTGGCGAATGAGTTGTCTGCGTCGCAGACGCGCAGCCTGCGGTATTTCATAAGAGGGAGTATCAGTTTTCATCCAATGATCACATATTGGTCATACAAATAAGATGACGGCATTTTACTCGTACATTCAATGAAAATCCTTTGCAAAGCGTAATGTTTCAAATTCACAAAACTTTTATACTCTACGAAGTCAAAGTTGCAGCAGTAAAAGCAACTTGTTGACGAGTATTTAACTTGTTATGAATAACCTAGAATAGCAGCCATTCACTTTTTCTACGAATCAGGAACCCTCCATGAGTAAGTCTGAAAATCTTTACAGCGCAGCGCGTGAGCTGATCCCTGGCGGTGTGAACTCTCCTGTTCGCGCCTTTACTGGCGTGGGCGGCACTCCACTGTTTATCGAAAAAGCGGACGGCGCTTATCTGTATGATGTTGATGGCAAAGCGTATATCGATTATGTCGGTTCCTGGGGGCCGATGGTGCTGGGCCATAACCATCCGGCGATCCGTAACGCAGTGATTGAAGCCGCCGAGCGCGGTCTGAGCTTTGGTGCGCCGACCGAAATGGAAGTGAAAATGGCGCAACTGGTGACCGAACTGGTGCCGACGATGGATATGGTGCGCATGGTGAACTCCGGCACCGAAGCGACAATGAGCGCCATCCGCCTGGCCCGTGGTTTTACTGGCCGTGACAAGATCATCAAATTCGAAGGTTGCTACCACGGTCATGCTGACTGCCTGCTGGTGAAAGCCGGTTCTGGCGCACTCACTTTAGGGCAGCCAAACTCACCGGGCGTTCCGGCAGATTTCGCCAAACATACCTTAACCTGTACTTATAACGATCTGGCCTCTGTACGCGCCGCGTTCGAACAGTACCCGCAAGAGATTGCCTGTATTATCGTCGAGCCGGTGGCAGGCAATATGAACTGTGTTCCACCGCTGCCAGAGTTCCTGCCAGGCCTGCGCGCGCTGTGCGACGAATTTGGCGCGTTGCTGATCATTGATGAAGTGATGACTGGCTTCCGCGTAGCGCTAGCTGGCGCACAGGATTATTACGGCGTGGTGCCAGATCTCACCTGTCTGGGCAAAATCATCGGTGGTGGAATGCCGGTAGGTGCCTTCGGCGGTCGTCGTGATGTGATGGATGCGCTGGCTCCGACGGGTCCGGTGTATCAGGCGGGTACGCTTTCCGGTAACCCGATTGCGATGGCCGCCGGTTTCGCCTGTCTGAATGAAGTCGCGCAGCCGGGCGTTCACGAGACACTGGATGAGCTGACAACACGTCTGGCAGAAGGTCTGCTGGAAGCGGCGGAAGAAGCGGGAATTCCGCTGGTTGTTAACCACGTTGGCGGCATGTTCGGCATTTTCTTTACCGACGCCGAGTCCGTGACATGCTACCAGGATGTGATGGCCTGTGACGTGGAACGCTTTAAGCGTTTCTTCCATATGATGCTGGACGAAGGTGTTTATCTGGCACCGTCAGCGTTTGAAGCGGGCTTTATGTCTGTGGCGCACAGCATGGAAGATATCAATAACACCATCGATGCTGCACGTCGGGTGTTTGCGAAGTTGTGATCCAGCATGGTTTGTCGGATGCGGCGTGAACGCCTTATCCGACCTGGAGTTCAGGGCCGTTTGTAGGCCCGATAAGGCGCACCAGCGTCGCATCGGGCATCGGTTGTCGGATGCGGCGTGAACGCCTTATCCGACCTACGGTTCGGGGCCGTTTGTAGGCCCGATAAGACGCGTCAGCGTCGCATCGGGCATTGTTTGCCGAATGCGGCATGGACGCCTTATCCGACCTGGAGTGAAGGACCGTTTGTAAGCCCTATAAGACGCGCCAGCGTCGCATCGGGTATTGTTTGTCGGATGCGGCGTGAACGCCTTATCCGACCTGGAGTTCAGCGCCATTATATGGGTAAATTAACGGCTCTGCTTTCTCAGCAAATAAATAAAATACGGTGCGCCGATAAACGTCGACAGCAGACCCGCCGGGATCTGGAATGGAAACAGCACCATCCGTCCACACCAGTCAGCGAACACCAGCAGTAATCCCCCCACCAGCGCTGAAATCACGATGTGCGGCATCGTCCGTCGAAAGCCCATCATCCGCGCAATATGCGGTGCCATCAGACCAACAAAACTCAACGGCCCGATGGTCATTGTCGCGGTCGCCGTCAGGCAAGCCGCTAACAGCAGCAGCGCAATTCGCGTCGGCGCCAGCGCCATTCCTACGGCTCGTGCGGTATCACCGCCCAGCGGTAAAATGGTCAGCCAGCGGCGACACAGCGGGGTAATCGCCAGCAAAATCACCATCACAATCCCCGTGCGCCAGACCTGCGCATCGGTCGCGTTGTAGGTCGAACCGGAAATCCAGGTCAACACTTGCGCCATTCGCGGGTCACCACTTGCCTGCAACATCATCAAAAGCATGGTGAACGCGGTACTTAAAGCCATCCCCGCCAGTAACATACGGTGTGGGGAAAATCCACCGCGTCCGGCGGCGATCATAATGATCAACAGCGTCACCGCAGCCCCGAGACTTCCCGCGGGTAACAGCCAGCCAAAGGCATTACCCGGCACCAGAAACAGCATTAACACCACGCCAAACGCCGCGCCGGAGCTAATCCCCAGCACTTCCGGGCTTGCCATCGGGTTTCCGGTCAGCCGCTGAATAATACAGCCCGCCACCGCCAGCATAACGCCCGCAAACAACGCCGCCATAATTCGCGGCCAGCGCCAGGGCATCAAATCCTCGAGCAACGCCCCGCTCGCCCACGTCCAGCCGTGCGCATCACGACCAAACGACAGCGCCACCACCACAGCCATCAACAGCAGCACGCCGCCCGCGAGGGCAAACGCCAGCACATGTTGGCGTTCAGTCGCCACCCGATCGTTCACTTTCATATCTGGCGCACTAATGCTGCGTAAACGCGGCAGCAGCCACAGTAGCAGCGGCGCACCGATCAACGCAGTGACCGAACCGGTAGAAACTTCCATCCACACGCGAGTCAGCCAGAGGATGATTTGATCAGAAAGCCACAGAATTAACGCACCAATCAGCGATGCCAGCATCAATCGTGGCAGCAGACGCCGCGCCCCCAGCATTTTCGCCAGCAGCGGCGCGAACAACCCGATAAAGCCGATAATCCCCACCGCGTTCACCAGCAGCGCACTGATGACTATCGCCAGCGACAGCGCCGCCAGACGCGCCAGCGACAAGGCCAGCCCGAGATTGCGCGCCACGCCATCATCAAGCCCCATCAGGGTTAACGGGCGAAGTAGCAGTAACGTCAGCATCACGCCGCCCAGCAGCTGCGGCCATAAACGCTCAACGCCGCCCCAGTCGGTTTGCGTCAGCGTTCCGGTGCTCCACAGGAACATGCTTTGCAACTGGTCGTGATGGAAGATGACCAGTAACTGATTGATTGCCCCGCAATAAAGGCTCACCACCAGCCCCGCGAGGATCAGCGTTACCGGCGAAAGCCGTTTCCCCCACGCGACGCCAAAAACGATTAAGCCAACGACACAAGCGCCCGCCAGCGCAGCAAACTGGCTCGCCATCGCGCCGGGGATCGCCCAGAGCGTGGTGACGGTAATCCCCAGTTGCGCGCCTGTAGCAACGCCCAACGTCGTCGGTTCCGCCAGCGGGTTACGCAGCACTTGCTGAAACAGCACACCCACCAGCCCCAGGCCCGCGCCCACCAGCAGCGAAATCGCCAGACGCGGCAACAAGCTGTAGTGAAAAATCATCTGCTCGATGACATCGATATCCGGCGACCAGGCAGCCTGCGCCCACTGGCTACGCGGCAGCGCCTGCGAAAAGTTCATCCAGGTGAGCGCCGCTGCGACAATCACCAGCAGCGCCAGCAATAACGCCGGGAAAAGCGCAATTCGTTTACTCACGCTTTACCTCCGATGGCGTTATCCAGAATACGCACAAAGTGCATTGCCGAAAGCGTCGCGCCATAGAACCAGACTGCCGGAACGCGCTGAAAACGTCCGGCGCGGACAAACGGCATGGCCTGCCACAGCGGGGTTGCCATTAGCGCGTCCATCTCCTTGCTGTTGTCATGATCAAAACAGAGCACATCAACATCTTTATACGCCGCCAGACGATCGATACTGACGGCGGTACTGCCCCAGAAGTTGGTTTCCCCTTGCCAGGCATTTGGGATGCCGTACTCATCGAGAATTTCCTGGAACAGGCTGTTTGGACCGAAGACCAGCATATGGCGCGGATCAAGAAGCGACGTCAGCAATAACGGGCGCGCTCCACGCTTCACAAAGCGGGGTTTCATGCTGCGGATAAAGTCTTCATATTGTGCTAAATGCGTTTCTGCTGCGCTTTGCAGATTAAGTAAATCCGCCATTTCCGTCAGCGATTTACGCGCCATCACCAGCGGCTGTTTTCCGTCGCTGAAGTTAAATCCGCGTCCCGGCGCAATGCGTGCCAGCATTTCTGGCGAAGGGCCATATCCCGCCGACCAGACCATAAACGATGGTTTCATTTCGGTCAGCAGTTCAAGGTTAGGTTCTGTGCGCAAACCAACGTCAATCACCGATTCTGGTAATGGTGGTTCGCTGACCCACAGGCGATAGTTGATGGTGTCCGCCACGCCG
The DNA here is from genome assembly GCF_005781135.1 of Escherichia sp. E3659. Classification (NCBI taxonomy): domain Bacteria; kingdom Pseudomonadati; phylum Pseudomonadota; class Gammaproteobacteria; order Enterobacterales; family Enterobacteriaceae; genus Escherichia; species Escherichia sp. E3659. Next base: position 51,350 of record NZ_VATQ01000015.1, read on the forward strand.
TAAGGTACGATGCCGAGCGCCAGCAGTAATTCCACCGGCAACCACTCCAGCGCCACAACGCGATGTGGATCAATAGCCGCCGCACGGGCGGTATTCATCTGCCATAGCAACGGAGAAAGCGCCATCGCCGTTAACAGTCGGCGGCGCGAAATAAGAGGTAAACCGCTCATCAATAAACAAAACTCACAGGTGCAGCACCCGCCGGATGCGGCAAAATCCCCATCGGGATGCCATAAATCATTTCGAGGGTTTCGCCGCGCATAATTTCCGCAGGCGTTCCCTGAGCAATCATTTCACCACCGCGCAGGGCGACCAGATAATCACAGTAGCGCGCAGCCATATTGATATCGTGCAGCACGGCAATGACCGTCAGGCCACGCTCCTGACTTAAACGATGCACCAGCGCCAGCACATCAACCTGGTGGGCGATATCCAGCGCCGAGGTCGGTTCGTCCAGCAGCAGGCAGCGGCTATCCTGCGCCACCAGCATGGCGATCCACGCCCGCTGACGTTCGCCGCCAGAGAGACTATCGACCAGCCGATGCGCCAGCGGTTTTAAGCCAACCAGCGAAATCGCCTCTTCGACCTTTTCGCGATCAGCTGCGCCAAAGCGCCCCAGCGCGCCATGCCACGGGTAACGACCAATCGCCACCAGTTCACGCACGGTCATCCCTTCTGCCGGAGGAAGCTGCTGCGGTAAATAAGCCACTTTGCGGGCGAACGCTTTGCTGCTCCAGCTTTCCAGCGGCTGGGCATCAAGAAGAATTTCGCCTTCCGACGGTGGCTGATGACGGCCAAGCATTTTGAGCAGAGTGGATTTACCAGAACCGTTGTGACCAATCAAACCAGTCACTTTCCCGGCAGGAAAGGTTAACGACAGCGGATGCAAAAGCGTGCGCCCGGGCACACGAAAGGAGATATTACGCAGTGCAAAAGTGGTATCGGAATGATTCGTGTATTCCTGCATAACAGCCAACTTGTGAAGCGGGCACGGAAATCCGTGCCCCAAAAGAGAAATTAGAAACGGAAGGTTGCGGTTGCAACGACCTGACGTTCTGCGCCCCAGAAGCAGCCATAAGTGTTAAAGCAGCTGGCGACGTATTCACGATCGAACAGGTTGTTAACATGCAGCGCTACGTTGGAGCCCGCCATACCGACTCGCGCCAGATCATAACGCACTAACGCATCCACGACCGTATAACTTCCCACTTTAAAGGAGTTCGCCGGATCGCCGTAGCTGGAGCCCGTATAACGACCGCCAGTACCCAGCGTCAGACCTGAAAGTGGACCGTCAAAGAAGGTGTAATCAGCCCACAGAGAAGCCATGTGTTTTGGCACCTGCGCAGGTGTATTGCCTTTATAGGTAGTATCGGTGGTGTATTCCGCATCGGTGTAAGTATAAGAACCGACTACGTTAACACTCGCCGACAGCGCCGCTTTTGCTTCGATCTCAACGCCACGCGCACGGATCTCGCCACCTTCAACCGAGAAGAAGGAACCCTCAGGATCCGCCATCAGGTTGTTGGTTTTGGTGAGATTATACAGCGCGCCAGTCACCACAATTGGGCGATCTTCCGGTACGTATTTCACGCCGACTTCGTACTGCTTACCTTTAGACGGTGCGAAAATATTACCATCCTTCCCGACCTGTGAAGAAGGTTCAAACGATTCGCTATAGCTGAAGTACGGTGTTACGCCGTTATCAAACAGGTAGTTAACGCCACCACGCCAGGTGAACTGTTTGTCATCACGTTTATCTGTCGTTCCCGCTACGCGGTTAAGAGATTCTTGATCTGCCCAGTCGTAACGACCGCCCAGGGTGACCAGCACTTTATCCCACTGCGCCTGATCCTGAACGTAAATACCCGTTTGTTTCTGCTTATTCAGAATGCGGTACGGGCCTGAGTTTGCCGGATCTTTCGCATTGAAATCGAAATCGGTATTCACCGGATTGTACAGATCGAGCAGTGGCACAGAGTCGTCGTAACCAAACCAGGCATTGATGTCATTACGCATACGCATAAAGTCGACACCGGTCAGCAGGGTATGGTCGATATCGCCAGTGGCGAATTTGCTTTGCAACTGGGTATCAACAGAGAAGTTTTGCAGCTTCTCATCATCAACGACGTATTTGCGCGCCAGATAATGGCCTTTATCCGCTGGCGCTAAAGCTGCACACTGTTGGCTGTAAGCATTCGCCGGATCGGAGCAGACGCCGTAACCATAAACGCTGTTTTGCGAGGTTTTGTTTTCAGCAAAGCGCAGGTTCTGACGCACAGTAAAGGTGTCATTAAATTCGTGGTCGAAGCTGTAGCCAACCATCTTCTCATTACGAGAATAGGTGTTGTTCTTCGCCCCTTCGTTAAAGTCAGTCGGCAGACGTTTACCGTTTGGCAGCGGCTCAACGGTCCCTTCTTTCGGCAACCAGCCGTAATAACCGGTTTCCGGCTCATTCTGGAAGTAAGAAAGGAAGGTGAAATTGGTTTTATCATCCGGACGCCAGGTGAACGCCGGTGCAATAGCATAACGCTGCTCTTCTGACCCTTTCTGCTGGGCATTGGCAGAACGCGCAAGACCGGTCAGACGATAAGAGTAAACGCCGTCATCATCCAGCGCATCGCTAAAGTCAAAACCGGTCTGGAACAGGCTGTCAGTACCGGCTTTAAACTGCACTTCTTTCAACGGTTCGGTGGTCGGGCGCTTGCTGACCATGTTCAACAGGCCGCCTGGGCTGCTTTTCCCATAAAGCACAGATACCGGGCCACGCATGATTTCAGCGCGCTCCAGCATATACGGGTCGATAACCGCATCGTTATAGAAGTTGCCCTGCATCTTCAGGCCATTCAGATAGTTGTTCTGACTTTGGCCTTCCGCAGCAAAACCACGAATGATCAGGTGGTCATAGGTGTTGGATGCACCACGCGTACCCACTGAGACACCCGGCGTGTAGCTGAGCGCCTCTTTTACTGACTTCGGCTGGTGCAGCGCCATCTCTTCAGCAGTCACAACAGAAATAGACTGTGGCACTTTTTGAATCGGCGTATCTGTTTTGGTACCGGTGGCGGACTGTCGCGCCGCAATAGTTGCAGCCGGCCCCCATGCGCTTTCTTGCGGCGCAGGTGCAGCGGTAACGGTGATAGTGTCTTCTTTCGGTTCAACCGCTGCCTGTGCATAAACAGACATGCCGCTAACCGCTGTGGCTACTACAACTGCGATTTTACGCAGTGAGTGTTTTGGCTGAGCAGTTTTGGAACGCGCCATTGGTATATCTCTGATGAAAGTGAATGATAACGTAAACGAGAATGATTATTATAAAGATAAGATAATATTCGAAACGCTGGCGGGTTCGCAAGCGGTACGCAATCTGAGCGTTCCTGAAGGGTTAATAAACAACCAGATGAAAAGAAAGGGTTAATACTTTGGGTGGGATGTTATTTTACCGGATGGCAACTCGCCATCCGGTATTTCACGTTTAGACGTTAATTACTACCAAACATATCCTTGATCCAGCCTGCCACGCCGTCGCTGTCTTTCTGCTGCTGTTGAGCAGGTTGCTGTTGCGGCTGTGAAGACTGATCAAACGGATTGCCTGACGGCTGCTGCTGTACCTCACTCTGCTGGCACAGCGATTGCGGATCGCTGGTCCAGACCGGCAAAGTACGCATACCACCGCTGCAAACAAAGTTACCGTCGTAATCCACGCCCATATCCACGATATCTTCCGGCGGTACAAGATTCAGCGGCGTTGGTGTCTGATTAGCCAGATAACGCTGGTAAATCGACATCGCCCCGCTGGCACCGTACAGCTTAGTCGGCTGGTTGTTATCGCGGCCTACCCAGGTGATGGTCACCGTGCTGCCGTCAATGCCCGCAAACCAGGTATCAACGTTGTTATTGGTAGTACCCGTTTTCCCTGCCAGATGCAGGTTCGGATATTTCGCCCCAAGCTGACGCCCTGTACCACGTTGCACCACTTGCTGCATGGTCCACAGCGTCAGATACGCCGCCTGCGCCGGAACTGCGCGTTCCGCCTGCGGGAAGCTCTGATACAGCACCTTACCATCTTCCGCGATGACTGAACGCAGTGCAGAAAGCGGCGCGCGGTTACCGCCGCTGGCGATAGTCTGGAACGCCTGCGCCACTTCGATTGGCGTTAAGTTCAGCGCTCCCAGCAACATTGCCGGAACTGGATTCAGCTGGTCTTTCGGCACGCCCAGTTTGATCCAGGTATCCGTAACCGCAGGCAGCCCCAGCGCCATCCCCAGATTCACCGTCGGCACGTTCATCGAACGGGTCAACGCATCCACCAGCATCACTCTGCCGCTTTCGCTATAGCGACGATCATCGTTCTGCGGTGACCAGACCTGACCGTTCGGCTGACGCAGCGCGATTGGCGCATCGGCAATCCACGTGTTCAGACGATAGATTTTCGGCTGGCTTAACGCCGTAAGATAAGTCGCTGGTTTTGCCAGTGAACCAATCGAACGACGTGCCTGCATCGCACGGTTGTAGCCCGCAAACTGCGGTTCAGCCCCCCCGACCATCGCACGGACTTCGCCACTAAAGCGATCAACGACGACAATCGCCGTTTCCAGATCGCTCAACTTACGCTGTTTCTTCAGTGCAGGAATGCCTTCTACGGCAGCTTTTTCTGCCGCATCCTGGGCCACTGAGTCAAAAGTAGTGAAGATCTTCACACCAGAGAGATCTTTCACCTTATCGCCCAGTTTCGCCTGCAACTCCTGACGTACCAGCTGCATAAAGGCTGGCTGAGGAGAGATGACTCCGCCGCGTGGCTGTACGCCCAGCGGTCGCGCACTCAGCATTTCATACAGTTCGCCGTCGATAATCTGCTGTTGTTGCAGCAAACGCAGCACCAGGTTACGTCGCTCCAGCGCCAGTTTCGGATTACGCCACGGGTTGTAGATCGACGCGCCTTTCACCATGCCAACTAACAGCGCCTGCTGGTCAAGGCTCAACTCTTCTACCGGGCGACCAAAGTAGTACAGGCTCGCCAGCGGGAAGCCACGAATTTCGTTGTCGCCGCTCTGACCGAGATACACCTCATTCATATACAGCTCAAGAATGCGATCTTTGCTGTAACGCGCATCCATGATCAACGCCATATAGGCTTCGTTCGCTTTACGCCAGTAAGAACGTTCGCTGGAGAGGAACAGGTTTTTCACTAACTGTTGCGTCAGTGTACTCGCCCCCTGCACCGTGCGTCCGGCTGTCAGGTTCGCCAGCACCGCACGTCCAATGGAGTAGAGGCTGATGCCATCATGCTCGTAGAAATGACGGTCTTCTGTCGCCAGCAAGGTATCTACCAGCAAGTCCGGGAAACCACTGCGCGGCACAAACAGACGCTGCTCGCCGTTTGGCGAGGAGATCATGGTGATCAGGCGCGGATCAAGACGGAAGAAACCGAACTGACGGTTGTTCTCCATATTGACGATGGTCGCCAGATGATCGCCATCAAAAGTCAGACGGGCACGCACCTGCCCTTCTTTACTGTCCGGGAAATCAAACGGACGGCGGATCATTTCAATGCTGTTGGCCTGCACGGTAAATTCGCCAGGACGGGTCATCTTCGACACCTGACGATACTGGGTTGCCTCCAGCAGTTTCACCATCTCGTTCTTGCTGATGGTCATGTCTGGTTCAAGGTTAACCATTCGGCCATAGACCGCTGCTGGCAACTGCCAGACCTTGCCATCAATACGGCTACGAATTTTTTGATCGAGATAAACGCCGTAAATGGCGATCAGCACGGCAAAAACGATAGCCAGTTTTAGCAGCAGCCATAACCAGCCGCGTTTGCCACGAGGCTTACGCCCTTTTCCTTTGCCCTTTCCTTTGCGCGGCATCGGTTCTTCGTCCTCATAGTCATCATAATCGTCGTAATCATCGTCGTCTTCGTAACGACGACGGCTTACCTTTTGTTTGACTGGACGCGTCGGTTTCCCTTTGCGTCCAATTGGCTCGCGGTCATTCCCGGCCATGCTTTTTCTCCGCAATATTCAGGCGCAAAAGCCCGATTTTCTGTTCTTCTGTTGCAATACAGAAGAAGATATCTCTCAAAATGCTTTTCTCCCTCTCCCTGTGGGAGAGGGCCGGGGTGAGGGCATCAGCGCGCACATTGCTCCTATGCCCGTTTACCAACCTTACGAATACTTTTTCGTCCGCCGCGTTGGTGCGGTATTCGCCGGGTCGTCCGGCCAGACGTGTTTGGGATAACGCCCTTTCATCTCCTTTTGCACCTCACGATACGTCCCTTTCCAGAAGGCCCCCAAATCACGCGTGATTTGCAGCGGCCTTTGGGCGGGTGAAAGTAACTCCAGCACCAGCGGCACACGCCCCTGGGCGATTGTCGGATTGGTGGCTTCGCCAAACATCTCCTGCATTCTTACTGCCAGCGCAGGTGGGTTATCTTCATGATAACGAATGGCGATCCGACTTCCCGTCGGCACAGTGTAATGCGCAGGCAGGGAACTCACCAGACGTTGCTGCATTCCCCAATCGAGTAATCCATGCAGCGCCTGGTAAATATCGACTGATTTCAGGCCACGCAGCGAATGTACACCGCTCATATGCGGCAACAACCACGTTTCAAGCGTCGCCAATAAACTCGCGTCATCGACCGCTGGCCAGTCATACTCTGGTAACCACTTCGCAGCGCACAGTAAACGCAGGCGTAGCTGTTCCGCTTCTGGCGTCCAGTTGAGGACGTTTAATCCTTTATCGCGTATACCGTTAAGCATCGCCTGATGTAATTCTTCTTCCGAAGGTTTCGCTAGTGGCTGCACTTTTACCGTGAGCTGGCCAATTTGCAGCCGACGCCAGGCTTTCAGCGTGCCTTGAGCATCGTCCCACTCCACAGTGTCAGACTGCTGCACCAGTTGCGGGCAACGTTCTACTAACGTATCAATATTGACCGGCAGCGCCAGCAAAATCCGCGCATCCGGCGAGGCGCTGCCCTGCAACAATAACGGTGCGATCAGCCATTCGTGGCGGTTTAACGCGTCGTCGGCATCCAGCATCGCCCCCATGCCGTTCGCCAGTTGATAGCGACCATCTTGCCCACGTCGACGAGCAATACGATCGGCAAACGCTCGGGTAAGTAGCGGCGCAATAAGCGAACTGTCCTCCTCACCGCCGCGTACGTTTAAGCGTTTCAACAGTTGCTGACTACGTTGCTGCCAGGCAGGTTGATTGCGCGAGAACGCCACGCCAAGATCGCCATTACCCATCCGTGGCGGTTCTTCGAGAATGGCGGCAATTTTTGCGGCGGTAGCCGCTTCATCGTCACTCTTCGCGCTCACCAGCATTGCCGCCAAACGCGGATCGTTACCCAGCGCCGCCATTTTTTGCCCTTGCGCACTAAGCCGTTCACCGTCCAGCGCCCCCAGCATTTGTAACAGGCGTTTCGCCGCCTGTAGATTCACCGCTGGCGGGTGATCCAGCCAGTTCATCTGTGCCGGATCGCTACATCCCCATTGCAGTAATTCCATCAACAAACCGGAGAGATCGCTTTGTAAGATCTCTGGTTCACTTTGCGCTGCGGCGCGTTCCGCCTGCTCTTTAGCGATTAAATGCAGGCAAATACCTGGCTCCAGACGCCCGGCGCGCCCGGCACGTTGCGTCATCGACGCCTGACTAACGCGCTGAGTGATCAACCGAGTAAGACCCGTACGCGGATCAAAGCGCGCAACCCTTTCCTGGGCGCAATCCACCACCAGACGGATACCTTCGATGGTTAGACTGGTTTCAGCGATGTTGGTCGCCAGCACCACTTTGCGCATTCCTTGCGGCGCAGGGAGGATAGCTTTTCGCTGATCGTTCAGCGACAACGCCCCATACAGTGGGCAGAGCAACACATCACTGCCGATGCGTGACGCCAGTTGTTCCTGCACGCGCTGAATTTCTCCGACGCCAGGTAAAAATAACAGTAATGACCCAGTTTCCTGGCGCAACAATTCGGCGGTAGCGGCAGCTACTGCTTCGTCAAAGCGTTGGTGTGCAGGCAACGGCAAATAGCGGCGTTCCACCGGATACGAGCGCCCTTCGGAAACAACAACGGGCGCTTCTGGCAGCATCTGCTGCAAGCGATCGTTATCCAACGTAGCCGACATAATCAGCAGCTTTAAGTCATCGCGCAGACCTTGTTGCACATCGAGTAACAACGCCAGCGCCAAATCCGCCTGCAAACTGCGTTCATGAAATTCATCGAGGATCACCAGCCCCACGCCGTTCAGTTCCGGGTCGCGCTGGATCATGCGCGTCAACACGCCTTCGGTGACCACTTCCAGACGAGTATTCGGCCCGACGCAGTTTTGCGCACGCATCCGGTAGCCAACTGTGTCGCCAGGCTTTTCGTTTAGCAGCTCCGCCAGGCGTTGCGCAACGTTACGCGCCGCCAGTCGACGTGGCTCCAGCAGGATGATTTTCCCGTGAATCCCTGAATGCGCCAGCAGTTGCAGCGGTAGCCAGGTCGATTTTCCGGCTCCGGTCGGCGCACTTAATAACACCTGCGGCGCATAATCGAGGGCGGCAAGTAATTCAGGTAAGACGGCTGCAACGGGTAACGACGACACAAAACGCTCCAGAGGGTTAACATTCTTCGCGCCACATTGTAGCATCGCGATAATTCATAACCGAGTGCCTGACATGTCTGAACCGCAACGGCTGTTCTTTGCCATTGACCTACCTGCTGAAATCCGTGAACAGATTATTCACTGGCGCGCCGCACAGTTTCCACCTGAAGCAGGCCGCCCGGTCGCTGCTGAGAATTTGCATCTGACGTTGGCGTTTTTAGGCGAAGTAAGCGCAGACAAAGAGAAGGCGCTCTCACTTCTGGCCGGGCGGATCCGTCAACCAGGTTTTACACTCACGCTTGATGACGCCGGTCAGTGGCTGCGTTCACGCGTGGTGTGGCTGGGTATGCGCCAGCCGCCGCGCCGCTTAATCCAACTGGCGAATATGCTCCGTTCGCAGGCAGCACGCAGTGGTTGTTTTCAAAGCAATCGACCATTTCATCCGCATATCACCTTATTGCGCGACGCCAGCGAGGCGGTAACAATCCCACCGCCTGGTTTTAACTGGTCGTATGAGGTGACGGAGTTCACTCTTTATGCTTCCTCGTTTGCCCGTGGACGTACACGCTACACACCACTCAAACGCTGGACGCTGACGCAATAACAAGGATTGTCATAATGGAATTTTCTCCTCCTCTACAGCGCGCCACGCTAATTCAGCGTTATAAACGCTTTTTAGCCGATGTGATCACACCTGATGGTCGTGAATTGACGCTACACTGCCCCAACACTGGCGCGATGACCGGATGTGCAACGCCTGGCGATACCGTCTGGTATTCGACTTCCGACAATACAAAACGGAAATACCCGCACACCTGGGAATTGACCCAAAACCAAAGCGGCGCATTTATTTGCGTTAATACGCTTTGGGCGAATAGATTGACGAAAGAGGCTATCCTTAATGGGGAAATTTCGGAGCTATCAGGCTATAGCTCGCTGAAAAGCGAAGTAAAATACGGTGCCGAGCGCAGTCGTATTGACCTCATGTTACAGGCGAGGTTTCGACCTGACTGCTATATTGAAGTGAAATCGGTTACGTTAGCGGAAAATGAGCAAGGTTACTTTCCCGATGCCGTTACCCAACGTGGGCAGAAACACCTTCGGGAGTTGATGAGCGTAGCGGCTGAAGGCCAACGTGCGGTGATTTTTTTCGCTGTACTGCATTCAGCCATTACACGGTTTTCACCCGCGCGCCACATCGATGAGAAATACGCGCAACTATTGTCAGAAGCACAACAGAGGGGAGTAGAAATTCTGGCTTATAAAGCAGAACTTTCTGCTGAAGGTATGGCTCTTAAAAAATCACTGCCTGTTACATTGTAGTAGTGTAAGTAACTGGTTAATTTACATTCTGGTCGCGTGCGCAAATACGCTTTTCCTCACACAGTTGTCAAGTGTTACGTTTAGATAATTGCTATCCGGAAAAGCATCTGCTATTTATAGCGGCCTCATTTTTCCCCCGAACATGGGGATCGATAGTGCGTGTTAAGGAGAAGCAACATGCAAGAAGGGCAAAACCGTAAAACATCGTCCCTGAGTATTCTCGCCATCGCTGGGGTGGAGCCATATCAGGAGAAGCCGGGCGAAGAGTATATGAACGAAGCCCAGCTGGCGCACTTCCGTCGTATTCTGGAAGCATGGCGTAATCAACTCAGGGATGAAGTCGATCGCACCGTTACACATATGCAGGATGAAGCAGCCAACTTCCCGGACCCGGTAGACCGTGCAGCCCAGGAAGAAGAGTTCAGCCTCGAACTGCGTAACCGCGATCGCGAGCGTAAGCTGATCAAAAAGATCGAGAAGACGCTGAAAAAAGTGGAAGACGAAGATTTCGGCTACTGCGAATCTTGCGGTGTTGAAATTGGTATTCGTCGTCTGGAAGCGCGCCCGACAGCCGATCTGTGCATCGACTGCAAAACGCTGGCTGAAATTCGCGAAAAACAGATGGCTGGCTAATTACAGCCGTTCCATCACGTTTACCACAGGCGGGAAATACTCCCGCCTTATTTTTTGTTCAAAGAGATGACAGACACACAGTATATTGGTCGCTTCGCCCCCTCTCCTTCCGGCGAGCTTCATTTTGGTTCTCTGATTGCCGCGCTTGGCAGCTATTTGCAGGCTCGCGCCCGGCAAGGTCGCTGGCTGGTACGCATTGAAGATATCGACCCGCCTCGTGAAGTTCCCGGTGCCGCAGAAACTATCCTGCGCCAGCTGGAACATTACGGCCTGCACTGGGACGGCGATGTTCTTTGGCAATCCCAACGTCACGACGCCTATCGCGAAGCACTCACCTGGTTACGTGAGCAAGAGCTAAGTTATTACTGCACCTGCACGCGTGCGCGTATTCAAAGCATTGGCGGTATTTACGACGGTCATTGCCGAGCATTGCATCATGGACCAGACAACGCGGCTGTGCGTATTCGGCAGTTGCATCCGGTCACGCAGTTTACTGATCAACTACGCGGAATTATTCACGCCGACGAAAAACTGGCACGAGAAGATTTTATTATTCATCGTCGTGATGGTTTGTTTGCCTATAACCTGGCGGTGGTGGTCGATGATCACTTCCAGGGCGTCACAGAAATTGTTCGTGGGGCAGATTTAATTGAACCGACAGTGCGGCAAATCTCGCTGTACCAGCTTTTTGGCTGGCGGGTGCCAGATTACATTCATTTACCGCTGGCGCTAAACGAACAAGGCGCTAAACTTTCCAAGCAGAATCATGCGCCTGCGTTACCGAAAGGCGATCCGCGCCCGGTGTTAATCGCGGCACTTCATTTTCTGGGTCAGCAGGCAGAAGCGCACTGGCAGGATTACAGCGTAGAGCAAATCCTTCAGTCAGCCGTCAAAAACTGGGCGCTGACCGCCGTGCCAGAGTCGGCAATTGTAAATTCAACATTCTCAAATGCGTCATGCTGAGCTATGATTAGCCGCTATTTTTTTGTCCTGAATGATGTTTGACACTACCGAGGTGTATTATTTTTACCCGAGTCGCTAATTTTTGCCGCAAGGTGTTGAGCCGCGAGGAGAGCGAAGCTGAACAGGCAGTCGCCCGTCCACAGGTGACGGTGATCCCGCGCGAGCAGCATGCTATTTCCCGCAAAGATATCAGTGAAAATGCCCTGAAGGTAATGTACAGGCTCAATAAAGCGGGATACGAAGCCTGGCTGGTTGGCGGCGGCGTACGCGACCTGTTACTTGGCAAAAAGCCGAAAGATTTTGACGTGACCACCAACGCCACGCCTGAGCAGGTGCGCAAATTGTTCCGTAATTGCCGCCTGGTAGGTCGCCGTTTCCGTCTGGCTCATGTGATGTTTGGCCCGGAAATTATCGAAGTCGCCACCTTCCGTGGTCACCACGAAGGCAACGTCAGCGACCGCACGACTTCTCAGCGCGGGCAAAACGGCATGTTGCTACGCGACAACATTTTCGGTTCCATCGAAGAAGACGCCCAGCGCCGCGATTTCACTATTAATAGTCTGTATTACAGCGTCGCGGATTTTACCGTCCGTGATTACGTTGGTGGCATGCAGGATCTGAAAGACGGTGTAATCCGCCTGATTGGTAACCCGGAAACGCGCTACCGTGAAGATCCGGTACGTATGCTGCGCGCAGTACGTTTTGCCGCGAAACTGGGGATGCGCATCAGCCCAGAAACCGCCGAGCCGATCCCACGCCTTGCTACTCTGCTCAACGATATTCCGCCAGCACGCCTGTTTGAAGAGTCTCTTAAACTGTTGCAAGCGGGCTACGGTTACGAAACCTATAAACTACTGTGTGAATATAATCTGTTCCAGCCGCTGTTCCCGACCATTACCCGTTACTTCACGGAAAATGGCGACAGCCCAATGGAGCGGATCATTGAGCAGGTACTGAAGAATACCGATACGCGTATTCATAACGATATGCGCGTTAACCCGGCGTTTTTGTTTGCCGCCATGTTCTGGTATCCACTGCTGGAAACAGCGCAGAAAATTGCTCAGGAAAGCGGCCTGACCTATCACGACGCTTTCGCGCTGGCGATGAACGATGTGCTGGACGAAGCCTGCCGTTCACTGGCGATCCCGAAACGTCTGACTACGCTAACTCGCGATATCTGGCAGCTGCAGCTGCGTATGTCCCGTCGTCAGGGCAAACGTGCATGGAAACTGCTGGAGCATCCGAAATTCCGCGCCGCCTACGACCTGCTGGCCCTGCGTGCTGAAGTGGAACGCAACGCCGAGCTGCAACGTCTGGCGAAATGGTGGGGTGAGTTCCAGGTTTCTGCGCCACCAGACCAAAAAGGGATGCTCAACGAGCTGGATGAAGATCCAACACCGCGCCGTCGTACTCGCCGTCCGCGCAAACGCGCGCCGCGTCGCGAGGGTACCGCATGACGGTGGCATATATTGCCATAGGCAGCAATCTGGCCTCTCCGCTGGAGCAGGTCAATGCTGCCGTGAACGCTTTAAGCAACATCCCCGCAAGCCATATCCTCGCCGTATCCTCGTTTTACCGTACTCCCCCGCTTGGCCCGCAGGATCAGCCCGACTACCTCAATGCTGCCGTAGCGCTGGAAACAACGCTCGCACCAGAAGAATTACTCAACCACACACAGCGTATCGAATTGCAACAGGGTCGTGTTCGTAAAGCTGAACGCTGGGGACCACGCACGCTGGATCTCGACATCATGCTGTTTGGTAATGAAGTGATAAATACCGAACGACTGACCGTTCCGCACTACGATATGAAGAATCGTGGATTTATGCTGTGGCCACTGTTTGAGATTGCGCCGGAGCTAGTTTTTCCTGATGGGGAGACGTTGCGTGAAACCTTACATACAAGAACATTTGACAAATTAAACAAATGGTAATTTATTTATATTGCGAATATAAATATTTTCTGAAAATCAAATTTCAACTCTTCCCTTAATACCGATTTTAGTTTAAACATTTTTTGCAGAAACATAATATAATTTCCCGCAGATAAATATCATTCCCATCGCCATACCCTAATCAATTGCACTTGTGAATTTATTTTTGCTTAATCTTGAATTAAGTAAATTTAATTTGCTCAAAACCCTCTAAAGTGCAAAATAAGCGACCTGATGAACAATGGTTGTAAATTTTGGTAACAAATATCATTGCTCATTAATATCTAATATTTGCTTCCCATATTTGTGTCATGAATAGTCATTCTTCAAACAAGTAGTCTGACTAATGGAATTTTATTCAAGGATTATTATGTCTAAAAAATTAGGTTTTGCCCTGTCTGGTCTTATGCTGGCAATGGTTGCAAGTACTGCTTCTGCTGCTAACGATATGGACGGTGGTCAGTTAAATATCAGTGGTCTGGTTGTTGATAACACCTGTGAAACCCGCGTTGACGGCGGTAATAAAGATGGTCTGATCCTGCTGCAAACTGCAACTGTTGCTGAAATCGATGCTGGCGTACTGAATGACACCGTTGGCGCTAAAGCTAAACCTTTCAGCATCACCGTTGACTGCAGCAAAGCAAATCCGAATCCAGGTAGCACGGCTAAAATGACCTTCGGTTCTGTTTTCTTTGGTAATAGCAAAGGAACGCTGAACAACGATATGTCTATTAACAACCCGTCTGACGGCGTAAATATCGCTCTGCACAATATTGATGGTTCCACTATCAAACAAGTTCAAATTAACAATCCTGGCGATGTGTATACTAAAACCATGGATGCGACGACAAAATCTGCAGTTTATGATTTTAAAGCGTCTTACGTTCGTGCTGAAGCAAGTCAGACAGCAACTGCTGGTTATGTAAAAACTAACACTGCATATACCATTACTTATCAGTAAGTATTCACCAATTAAATTGATTGAATGAATATACAGGGAATAGTATTAATAATTACTATTTTTATATTATTCCCTGTCTTAATTAACTCTGTCAGGGATGGTTTATGTTTTTTAACACCAAACATACAGCAGCTTTATGCTTCGTAACCTGTATGGCTTTTAGCTCATCGACTATTGCGGATATCGTCATTTCTGGTACTCGCGTAATATACAAAGGCGATCAAAAAAGCGTCAACGTACGTCTGGAAAATAAAGGGAATAACCCATTGCTTGTTCAGAGCTGGTTAGATACTGGCGATGACAACGCAGAACCTGGCAGTATTAAAGTCCCCTTTACCGCCACGCCGCCAGTATCGCGTATTGATGCTAAACGTGGGCAAACAATTAAATTGGTGTATACCGCCAGTACCTCGCTGCCTAAAGACAGAGAGAGCGTGTTCTGGTTTAACGTACTGGAAGTTCCTCCAAAACCAGATGCCGAAAAGGTAGCAAATCAAAGCCTACTGCAACTGGCATTTCGCACACGTATAAAACTGTTCTATCGCCCGGAAGCATTGAAGGGAAATCCCTCTGAAGCACCATTAGCCCTGAAATGGTCCTGGTCAGGTTCCGAGGGTAAAGCAGCATTACGAGTGGCCAATCCAACCCCTTACTACGTCTCTTTTAGCAGTGGTGATTTAGAAGCCAGCGGTAAACGCTATCCGATTGATGTGAAAATGATTGCACCATTCAGTGATGAAGTCATGAAAGTCACTGGCCTTAATGGCAAAGCAAATTCTGCAAAAGTGCATTTTTACGCCATTAATGACTTTGGTGGAGCCATTGAAGGTAATGCCAGTCTGTAATCAGGCAAGGATATAATTCCGCAGGAAGCATAACGTGACTATAAAACCAACTAAAAATTATCATAATCATCTGACCCGTATCGCTACGTTTTGCGCGCTGCTGTATTGCAATAGTGCTTTCTGTGCTGAACTTGTTGAATATGACCATACCTTCCTGATGGGGCAGAATGCCTCAAATATTGATCTCAGCCGGTATAGTGAAGGTAACCCTGCTATACCGGGTGTTTACGACGTCAGTGTTTATGTCAACGATCAACCAATCATTAATCAAAGTATTACATTTGTAGCGATTGAAGGAAAAAAGAACGCCCAGGCCTGTATCACACTTAAAAATTTATTGCAGTTTCATATTAATTCTCCCGATATAAACAGCGAAAAAGCTGTTCTGCTTGCCCGAGATGAAGCTCTCGGCAATTGCCTCAATTTGACGGAAATTATCCCTCAGGCTTCCGTTCGTTATGATGTTAACGATCAACGTCTGGATATAGACGTTCCTCAAGCCTGGGTAATGAAAAATTACCAAAACTATGTTGATCCATCGTTATGGGAAAACGGCATTAATGCGGCCATGTTGTCATACAACCTCAATGGATATCATAGTGAAACCCCTGGTCGAAGAAATGACAGCATTTATGCTGCTTTTAACGGTGGGATGAATTTAGGTGCATGGCGACTGCGTGCCTCAGGCAACTACAACTGGATGACCGATTCTGGCAGTAATTATGATTTTAAGAATCGGTATGTTCAACGTGATATCGCCTCGCTGCGATCTCAACTCATTATTGGTGAGTCTTATACTACGGGCGAAACCTTTGATTCCGTCAGTATCCGAGGCATTCGCTTATACAGTGACAGCCGCATGTTGCCTCCGACATTAGCCAGTTTTGCGCCTATCATTCATGGTGTTGCCAATACCAACGCCAAAGTCACTATTACGCAAGGTGGCTATAAGATTTATGAAACGACTGTGCCGCCAGGCGCTTTCGTCATTGATGATCTGAGTCCGTCAGGGTACGGCAGCGATCTTATTGTTACTGTCGAAGAATCCGATGGCTCAAAGCGGACATTCTCGCAACCTTTCTCATCAGTTGTTCAAATGTTACGCCCTGGCGTTGGACGCTGGGACATTAGCGGCGGTCAGGTCTTAAAAGATGATATTCAGGATGAGCCTAATTTATTTCAGGCCAGCTACTACTACGGTCTGAATAACTATCTGACGGGTTATACCGGTATTCAGATTACCGATAATAACTATACCGCCGGTTTGTTAGGTCTTGGCCTGAATACCTCAGTCGGTGCATTTTCTTTAGATGTGACTCACTCCAATGTTCGTATCCCGGATGATAAAACATATCAGGGGCAAAGTTATCGTGTTTCCTGGAACAAGTTATTCGAAGAAACAAGTACTTCACTGAATATCGCGGCCTATCGCTATTCGACACAGAATTATCTTGGTCTTAATGATGCACTAACTCTAATTGATGAAGTGAAACATCCCGAACAAGATCTTGAACCGAAATCCATGCGTAATTACTCGCGCATGAAAAATCAGGTTACGGTCAGTATTAACCAACCGTTGAAATTTGAGAAAAAAGATTACGGTTCATTTTATCTTTCCGGAAGTTGGTCCGATTACTGGGCTTCCGGACAAAATCGTAGCAATTATTCTATTGGCTACAGTAACAGTGCATCCTGGGGCAGCTACAGTGTCAGTGCACAGCGTTCATGGAATGAAGACGGCGACACTGACGATAGCGTTTATCTCAGTTTCACCATTCCTATTGAAAAAATACTTGGCACTGAACAACGTAATTCAGGTTTCCAGAGTATTGACACGCAACTAAGCAGTGACTTTAAGGGTAATAACCAACTCAACGTCAGTAGCAGTGGCTATAGCGATAACGCTCGCGTCAGTTATAGCGTCAATACTGGCTATACGATGAATAAAGCCAGCAAAGATTTGAGTTATATTGGGGGTTATGCCAGCTATGAGTCACCGTGGGGAACCCTGGCAGGTTCAGTTTCTGCAAATAGCGATAACAGCCGTCAAGTTTCTCTCAGCACCGACGGTGGCTTTGTATTGCATAGCGGCGGCCTGACCTTCAGTAATGACAGTTTTAGCGACTCCGATACACTGGCGATAGTTCAGGCTCCAGGTGCTCAAGGAGCGCGAATAAATTATGGCAACAGTACTATCGATCGATGGGGGTATGGTGTCACCAGTGCTCTTTCTCCTTATCATGAAAACCGTATCGCGCTGGATATTAACGATCTCGAGAACGATGTTGAATTAAAAAGTACCAGTGCTGTTGCTGTGCCGCGTCAGGGGTCAGTCGTCTTTGCTGATTTTGAAACCGTGCAAGGGCAATCAGCTATTATGAATATCACACGAAGTGATGGTAAAAATATTCCATTTGCTGCAGATATTTATGATGAGCAAGGTAATGTCATTGGGAATGTTGGACAGGGTGGACAGGCTTTTGTTCGTGGTATTGAGCAGCAAGGAAATATCAGCATTAAGTGGATAGAAGAAAGTAAACCTGTAAGTTGCCTTGCGCATTATCAACAAAGTTCAGAAGCAGAAAAAATAGCGCAATCTATTATTCTGAATGGAATTCGGTGTCAGATTCAGTAACTACAAGGGACGTCAAATGATAAAAATAACGCCATATAAAATAGCGACACTGATGGGAATATTATTATCCCCATCAGTATTAGCAACGGATATCAATGTAGAGTTTACAGCTACTGTCAAAGCGACAACCTGTAATATCACCCTTACTGGTAATAATGTCACGAATGATGGCAATAATAACTACACATTAAGAATCCCCAATATGGGCCTGGATAAGATCGCGAATAAAACTGCAGAATCTCAGGCTAACTTTAAACTGGTTGCCAGTGGATGCAGCAGTGGCATTAGCTGGATTGATACCACTCTGACCGGAAACGCATCATCAAGTTCACCCAAGCTTATTATACCGCTGTCTGGTGATACAAATTCGACGACAAGTTATATCGGTATGGGTTTCAAAAAACAGACCACTGATGATGCTACTTTCCTTAAGCCTAACAGTGCGGAAAAGATACGCTGGAGCACAGAAGAAATACAGCCAGACAAAGGTCTTGAAATGACTGTTGCGTTACGTGAAACAGAGGCAGGGAAAGGTGTACCTGGAAATTTTCGCGCCCAGGCAACGTTTAATTTCATCTATCAATAACAAGGATAATTAAGATGACATTTAAAACTTTACGTTATGGATTATCCAGCAGTGTTGTTTTGGCTGCCTCATTGTTCAGCGTACCCTCTTATGCGGCAACAGACAGCATTGGGCTGACCGTTATTACCACCGTTGACATGGGTACTTGTACAGCTACATTAGTAAATGACTCTGATCAGGACATTTCTGTTGTTGACTTTGGCGATGTATATATTTCTGAAATCAATGCCAAGACCAAAGTTAAAACATTCAAACTCAAATTCAAAGACTGTGCGGGTATCCCCAATAAAAAAGCACAAATAAAATTAACCAAGCGAGCCACATGCGAAGGGACTGCTAATGACGGTGCGGGGTTCGCAAATGGTTCCGCAGCCGCAGATAAAGCAAGTGCCGTCGCTGTTGAAGTCTGGAGCACCGAAACTCCGGCAGCCGGGAGCGCGACACAATTTAGTTGTGTGACACCAGCATCTCAAGAGGTCACTATCTCCACTGCTGCCAACGCGGTTGTTTATTACCCGATGAGTGCTCGCCTGGTCGTCGAAAAAAATAAAACCGTAAGCAATGTCACTGCGGGTAAATTTTCTGCACCTGCCACATTTACAGTAACCTATAACTAACAGACTGACAGATTCAGGAACTATATATGCATCCCACTCAACGTAAGCTGATGAAGAGAATAATTCTGTTTCTGTCATTACTGTTTCCCATTACCTGTCCAGCGATCGCTGGACAGGATATTGACCTTGTTGCTAATGTAAAAAACAGCACTTGCAAAAGCGGAATCAGTAACCAGGGTAATATTGATCTTGGCGTCGTTGGGGTGGGATATTTTTCAGGTAATGTTACTCCTGAAAGTTATCAACCAGGTGGAAAAGAGTTCACTGTCACTGTCTCAGACTGTGCATTACAGGGAACTGGCGATGTGTTAAATCAGTTACATATTGATTTTAGAGCCCTTAGCGGTGTCATGGCTGCTGGCTCCAGGCAAATATTTGCCAATGAAGTTACAACCGGGGCTAAAAATGTCGGTGTCGTTCTCTTTTCCATTCAGGATCCGGCTAATATATTCAATGTTCTTAGTTCAGCGGGAAATTCTCGTTCAGTGTATCCAGTAATGACTTCTGCCCTGAATAATTCGTCATGGAAATTTTATGCCAGAATGCAAAAAATCGATCCCGCGCTGGATGTTATATCTGGCCAGGTGATGAGTCATATATTAGTTGATGTGTACTATGAATAATAGATCAAAACAAACGACTGCTATTATGACAGCAGCGAATGGTGGGGTAATGATGAAGACATTCTTCAAATACTTTCTTTTTTTAGTACTATCCTGTTCTTGCTTTACAGCGATTGGTAATGATACAAGTTTTCTTGTTGGTAACAATGCCGGGGTAGGCGAAGGTAATTTCAATGGACCGAGTACTGCGGCTCAGGTCACTTTTAGATATGCTTCAACAGCTAATAATTTAGTTTTTTATAAACCTACGCAACTTGGCCCGACAGGTGTTAAATTGCGCTGGGAAGAATTAGATACAGCCAGCGGTGGCGGTTTTCTTTACTGTAATACCTCTGACAGGGCAAATAAAAATGGACTAACGGATATTGAAAATGCCATGGTTTATTCAGGTAAAGACTATGGTGGACATAAGTTATTTAAAACCTCTGTCCCTGGCTTGTATTACACCCTTTTTATTGCAAGACTTTGGTCTGCATATTCAACAAAAACGACTATTAGCGACTCTGGTTTATATATTGGAGATACTACACCCCAACAATTCCAGTGGATCATCACAGACCCTGACCTACAAAAACGCGGCTGCGATAACGCGATATGGTACGATAGATTCTGGGCCATCGGCGGTGTTGTACACGACCTTACGATTGAATTTTATACTGACACCGATTTTAACCCTACAACAAACCAGCAAGTATCTTTGTCAAGTTCATCGACATTTCTTTATGCGTTTAAGGCCAAAAGTCCCGGTACTCGTGTTGTAGATCACAGCCATCACCTTTATATCGACTTTAATCTACTCAATGTTAAGTTAACCAACCCCACCTGCTTTACTGCTGTACTTACCGGAAAATCAGTAAGTGGTTCGACGGTAAAAATGGGAGAATATGCACCAGGGCAGATAAAAAATGGCGCGACTCCGGTTCCTTTTGATATTTCTCTCCAAAACTGTGTTCGCGTTGGTGATATAGAGACAAAGCTATCTTCAGGGAAACTAGGTACAGAAGACAAGCAACTCCTTGGTAACACACTCACTGGCAGCAACGCAGCAAAAGGCGTTGGGGTATTGATTGAAGGATTAGCAAACAGTAAAAGTGCCCTAATGATACTGAAACCGAATGATTCAACTTCTGTTTATAAAGATAATACGGGCCAGACGCAGGATAACGATTCAGATGCGATTTACCCGAAAGCTGACGGCATAACGTATCCACTTCATTTCCAGGCGACATTAAAGCAAGACGGGAATATTGCTATCGAACCCGGGGAATTTAAAGCTACCAGTACTTTCCAGGTAACCTATCCCTGATAACATTGTGGCACCGTCTGGTAATGGCGGTGCCACAACAGAGAAATCATTGCCCCCACCAATGTGACTGATAAAATGCCAGACAGCACAACATCATTTATCAGGATACGTTATGAAACCAACCACCATCTCCTTACTGCAGAAGTACAAACAGGAAAAAAAACGTTTCGCGACCATTACCGCTTACGACTACAGCTTCGCGAAACTGTTTGCTGATGAAGGACTTAACGTCATGCTGGTAGGCGACTCACTGGGCATGACGGTTCAGGGCCATGACTCCACCCTGCCAGTTACCGTTGCTGATATCGCCTACCACACCGCTGCGGTACGTCGCGGTGCGCCAAACTGCCTGCTGCTGGCTGATCTGCCGTTTATGGCGTATGCCACACCGGAACAAGCCTTTGAAAACGCCGCAACGGTTATGCGTGCTGGCGCCAATATGGTCAAAATTGAAGGCGGTGAGTGGCTGGTTGAAACGGTACAAATGCTTACCGAGCGCGCAGTTCCTGTATGTGGTCACTTAGGTTTAACGCCGCAGTCAGTGAATATTTTCGGCGGCTACAAAGTACAGGGGCGCGGCGATGAAGCGGGAGATCGACTGCTCAGCGATGCATTAGCCTTAGAAGCCGCTGGTGCACAATTGCTGGTGCTGGAATGCGTGCCGGTTGAGCTGGCAAAACGCATTACCGAAGCGCTGGCGATCCCGGTTATCGGTATTGGTGCGGGTAACGTCACCGATGGGCAGATCCTGGTGATGCACGACGCCTTTGGTATTACCGGCGGTCACATTCCTAAATTCGCTAAAAATTTCCTCGCCGAAACGGGCGACATCCGCGCGGCTGTGCGGCAGTATATGGCTGAAGTGGAGTCCGGCGTTTATCCGGGCGAAGAACACAGTTTCCATTAAGGAGTCACGTTGTGTTAATTATCGAAACCCTGCCGCTGCTGCGTCAGCAAATTCGCCGCCTGCGCATGGAAGGTAAGCGCGTGGCGCTGGTGCCAACCATGGGTAACCTGCACGATGGCCATATGAAACTGGTCGACGAAGCCAAAGCCCGCGCCGATGTGGTGGTGGTCAGTATTTTCGTTAACCCGATGCAGTTCGACCGCCCGGAAGATCTGGCTCGCTATCCACGCACTTTGCAAGAAGACTGCGAAAAGCTAAACAAACGTAAAGTGGATTTAGTTTTCGCGCCCTCGGTAAAAGAGATCTACCCGAACGGTACCGAAACCCACACCTATGTTGATGTTCCTGGCCTTTCGACCATGCTGGAAGGTGCCAGCCGTCCGGGACATTTTCGCGGCGTGTCGACCATCGTCAGCAAGCTGTTTAACCTGGTCCAGCCGGACATCGCCTGCTTCGGCGAAAAGGACTTTCAGCAACTGGCGCTGATCCGCAAAATGGTTGCTGATATGGGCTTCGATATTGAGATTGTTGGCGTACCGATTATGCGCGCGAAAGACGGTCTGGCGCTGAGTTCCCGTAACGGTTATCTGACGGCGGAACAACGCAAAATTGCGCCAGGTCTGTACAAAGTTTTAAGTTCGATTGCCGACAAATTGCAGGCGGGAGAGCGGGATCTCGATGAGATTATTGCCATTGCAGGGCAAGAACTGAATGAAAAAGGCTTCCGCGCCGATGATATTCAGATTCGTGATGCCGATACGCTGCTGGAAGTCTCTGAAAACAGCAAACGGGCCGTGATTCTGGTAGCCGCCTGGCTTGGCGATGCTCGCCTGATCGACAACAAAATCGTCGAGCTGGCATAATACTTAACTGGCGCTACGGCTGATAGCGCCAATTATTCATTGCCACGATATTTGTAAGCGATTATTCATATCGTAGACAACTTAGTTAATCAGCTTATCAATCTCAGCAAGAGATAAATTTGTCATCTCTGCAACGTCTTCCCGAGACATCCCTTTATTCAGAAAACGTTGGGCGAATTCCTGTCTTACTTCTTGATACGCTTCTTGATACGCTTCTTGATACGCTTCTTGATACGCCTTCTGGAATCCCTTCTCTTCAAACCACTGCGCCAACGTCTGCCTGGTTTCTCTCCGTGTCTTTATTTCCATATGTTCCCTTAATTATCTGGTCAGTTAACAATAACAATTATCTGGCTATAACTGATAATACAGACAACTTAGTTAATCAGTTTATCAATCTCAGCAAGAGGTAAATTTGCCATCTCTGCAACGTCTTCCCGAGACATTCCTTTACTCAGAAGACGCTGGGCGAATTCCTGACTTACTTCCTGTCTTCCCTGCTGAATCCCCTTCTCCATTCCTTTCTCCATTCCTTTCTCAATCCCTTTCTCTTCAAACCACTGCGCCAGCGTCATCATAGACTCCCCTCCCGTTTCCCTGTCTCTCACCACACCATAAAACAAATCCGCTTGTTCAGTATGACCACGTTGCAGCATATAGTTTTGCATGGCAACTAACTGACTTCCGCTAGTGTACCCTTCGTCAATCAGCGTGACCAGTTGCTCCAGCAATAACATTAAGTCGCGTTGGCGAATATGTTTTTGCAGCAGTTCGAGAATCGCAATCCGCCGATGTTGCATGATTTCGTCATCCGGCGTAATGGTGATATCCACCAGCGGGAATGGACTGTTATAAACGCGTCGCGCCAGCTCCGGCGAGTAAAACATATCAAACCAGCACATTGAGAGCGGATAAGGTGTGGCCTCGCCCTGATAAAACAGAATCGGCACCACCAGCGGTAGTTTATCGTGATCCGCCTCCAGATGCCGGTGCATGGCAGCAATAGAATAACGCATCATGCGAAAGGCCATTTTCTTATCCGGCTTGCTTTGGTGTTCAATCACAACGTGCAGATAACCGGGATTGCCCTGCATTTGCACGGAATAGAGCACGTCCGTGCTGTGTCCTTTCAGGCTCTCTTCAATGAAACTCCCCGACTCTAAATGAAGCGTGTTGAGGTCACAAAGTTCGCGTAATTCCACTGGCAAATGGATATCCAGGAAGTCGCGAGCCGTCTCCGCATGCATTAAAAATTGTTTAAATACCGCGTCATGCGGTGTGGTACTCGGTGCGTCCATCTTCCCTGCCTTCCGTGTGGCCCTGTGTGAAGGCAGTATCCAGTCAAGGCGTGCCGTCGTCAGCCACCTCTTTGTTGTTTACCGAGCAGCGTTCAGAGAAATTTCAATTGGTTACAGGCGTTACATGGCAAGCTTCGGCGCGGTACGCAAACTGCTGGTGCAAATGCCATCAGATCAGTAGACACTTATCAAAAATCGGGCAATACTGCGTGAGAATTTCCTCAAAGCAGGCATCGCCTGCTTCGTTAACGACAGGGTAGAAAGGTAGAAGTTATGATTCGCACGATGCTGCAGGGCAAACTCCACCGCGTGAAAGTGACTCATGCGGACCTGCACTATGAAGGTTCTTGCGCCATTGACCAGGATTTTCTTGACGCAGCCGGTATTCTCGAAAACGAAGCCATTGATATCTGGAATGTTACCAACGGCAAGCGTTTCTCCACCTATGCCATCGCGGCAGAACGTGGTTCGAGAATTATTTCTGTCAACGGTGCAGCGGCCCACTGTGCCAGCGTCGGCGATATTGTCATCATCGCCAGCTTCGTCACTATGCCAGATGCAGAAGCCCGTACCTGGCGCCCCAACGTTGCCTACTTTGAAGGCGACAATGAAATGAAACGTACCGCGAAAGCGATTCCGGTACAGGTTGCCTGATAATCACCCCTGCGGCTGGTTACTCACCAGCCGCGACATCGTCTCCAGCGAATCTGTTCTTAAAATATACAACCGCTTTAATAAATACGGATTATCCCCCGGTTTTACTTTACCTTTCATGGTCGTCACCGCCAGATGAAATCCGGCATCATTTGCCGCCTTTACCGCTTTGTCATTAAATCCACCAAATGGATACGAAAGATACAAGACTCGAGGATTAAATTGGTTTAGCGCCCGGCGAGAGCGTTCAAAATCAAACAGAATATTATGCTCACTGCGGCTGAGTAATATGGGTCGGCGATATCCATCTACCCGATGCAAAAAATGAGTATGTGACTGGAAATCAAAAACATCGCTGACATCAAGCAGTTCAGAAACACTCATAAACTGTAATGACTGCGGATTCCATTTCTGTGGATGACGTTTGATGCGAGAGGTAATAATAAACGCCGTCGCCTTCATACCGTATTGTTTCAGAATGGGATATGCATAGCGACTCACTGATTTCAAGCCATCATCAAATGTCAGCACCACCGCGCGAGCCGGAAGATTCATCGAATTACGCAGATACCCTTCCAGTTGATACAAGGTTAACGTGGTATATCCACGATCGCGTAACCAGGTCATCTGGTTATTGAAAGCTCGCACCGACGTCGTGGTCGAAGTATGACGAAAACGGGTGTTCTCTTCATCGCGTAAAATATGATGGTAGGTCAACACAGGAATACCGTTATCCTGCTGCGCATCCAGTGCACTGATATAGGCCAGTCGTTCGCCGATACGAATTTGATACCAGGTTTGATTCAGGCGATCTTTTAATTTATTAATAATGGGATAACGCAAATTATCGGCCAGCACACCAAATGGCGCACTACCCGCATCAGGCGCGTTGTATATCGGAGTATCTTTCCATGTAATAAGATTTTGGTTACTCAGTGGCTTATTCAGATCCCCCAGACCATCTTCAACTTTTTGCCGCCCTTGTACAGGTTCCAGATGCCCTTTATCAATATACCCCGTAGCAAAACCAAAATTGAATTCATAATAATCGGCAGCGGTTGGGATGACCGAAATAATCTGCCCGGCGCGAATGTTGCCGACGGTTACCGTTTTGTCGCCAATTTTTCCCCAGATAGCTGCATCCTGAGTGGTTTGCATATAACGCGCGGGAAGCGCTGCGCCGACACCAAATGAAACCAGCAGCAGTAAAAAAATAATCTTTTTAATCATGAGAAAACTACCAGGCGAGAAACAGCGCCGTTAGTGTAGCAAAATCGGAATGCGATTTAATACTCGAACCAATTATGCTTGAGGACAAAGGGGGGATTTTTTTGTTGTTGGTGCCAGAGACTACTGACTTCAGGCCCACCCAGTTCGACAATTCGCTCGCGAAACTCCGCGCTGGATAACGTTTCACGGTAGGCCATCATCTGCTCAATTAACGGTAACGTGACACCCGAAATCACTTCGCAACGGGAATGTTTGTGGCTTAATAACGATGCAACACGATAAGGCGCAGCACCTGCAATATCGGTTAAAAAGATAACCCCATCGCCAGAATCTGTTTCATGCAGAGCATCGCACATCATGCGGCTGAGCATATTGGAACTTAATCCGCGCCAGAAATTCACCGCCCGGCACTGGATAAGTGCGCCATGTTTTTTTTCCAGCGCATCCAACATCTCTTGCGCCCGGTCGTCGTGACAGGTAATTACCCAACCTAACATCACCTTCCTCCTTAGCTGAAAATCAGTCTACCCTGACCATTGTTGATAAAGGGTGATAGTCGTCAAAACTCCTCTCCCCCGAATCCAGAGGAGAGGAAATAGCCTTAGCTGCGCAGACCGCGTCCACGCTGGATCAGCGACCAGCAGATCAGATAAAACGCAATAATAAAAATAACCAGCACACCAAAAGTAGTAACCAGCGGCACATCATTAATGCCGAGGAAGCCGTAGCGGAATCCACTGATCATATAAACGATTGGGTTGAGATGCGACAGCCCCTGCCAGAACGGTGGCAACAAGGTCAGTGAGTAAAACACCCCGCCCAAATAGGTGAGTGGCGTTAACACAAAGGTTGGCACCAGGCTGATGTCATCAAACGTTTTGGCAAACACACCATTAAGCAATCCGGCAAGAGAGAACAACACCGCCGTGAGCACCAGCGTTAAAGCGACAAATACCCACGAATGCACCTGAAACGGTACAAAGAACAGCGAAATTGCTGTCACCAGCATACCAACAAGCAGTCCGCGCGCTACGCCACCGCCGACATATCCGGCAATAATGACGTGAGTCGGAACCGGAGCGACCAGCAGTTCTTCAATATTACGCTGGAACTTGGCGCCAAAAAATGATGAAGCGACGTTGGCGTAGGCATTGGTGATCACCGACATCATGATCAGCCCCGGAACAATGAACTGCATATAGCTGAAGCCATGCATATCGCCAATACGCGAACCAATCAGGTTACCGAAGATGATAAAGTAAAGGGTCATGGTGATAACCGGTGGCACCAGCGTCTGTATCCAGATACGCATAAAGCGATGGATCTCTTTCGCCCAGATGCTTTTTAACGCCACCCAGTAAAGATGCATCATGCGCGATCTCCTTGTTTTTCATTAACCAGTGAAACAAACAACTCTTCCAGACGGTTAGCTTTGTTACGCATACTTAATACCTGAATGCCCTGCTCACTTAACTGCGTGAATACGCTGTTGATCCCCTGCTCACGCAGCACTTCAACTTCCAGCGTGGCGGTATCTACCAGTCGATACTGATAGCCATCGAGCTTCGGTAACGGGCTTTTCGGTGCGAGATCGAGAATAAAGGTTTCTGATTTCAGCTTCGCCAGCAGCGCCTTCATCGAGGTATTTTCCACCAGCTCACCGTGTTGAATAATGCCGATATTGCGGCACAGCATTTCTGCTTCTTCCAGGTAATGCGTGGTAAGAATGATGGTGGTGCCTTTGTCGTTTAAATCCTTCAAAAAGCCCCACATTGAGCGACGAAGCTCGATATCCACGCCTGCCGTTGGCTCGTCCAGAATCAGCAGTTTAGGTTCATGCATTAACGCACGGGCGATCATTAAACGACGTTTCATCCCGCCCGATAACATGCGCGCACGTTCGTTGCGCTTTCCCCACAAATCGAGTTGCTTAAGATACTTTTCGCTGCGGATGTACGCTTCTTTGCGCTCTACACCGTAGTACCCCGCCTGATTCACCACAATTTGCTGCACGGTTTCAAACGGGTTGAAGTTAAATTCCTGTGGCACCAGTCCCAACTGACGTTTAGCGTTGACGACATCTTTTTCAAGATCGTAACCAAATACGCTGACCCGCCCGGAGGTTTTATTTACTAGAGAGCTGATAATACCGATAGTAGTTGATTTTCCGGCCCCGTTCGGCCCGAGAAGCGCATAAAAATCACCCGCTTCGACTTGCAAATCTATTCCACGAAGCGCCTGAACGCCGCCTGGATAGGTTTTTTTAAGCTGTTGAAGTTCCAGTGCAATGGTCATAAATTTTTACTTACCTTACGTTCTTACACTTTATCTGTGGTTTAAATCGTCCCGGAGTTGCCCTATATTAGCCAAACGTAATTATTTGGTTACAGGTCGTTAACCTCCATGAAAGACATAGATACACTCATCAGCAATAATGCACTATGGTCAAAAATGCTGGTGGAAGAGGATCCCGGGTTTTTTGAGAAACTGGCACAAGCGCAAAAACCGCGCTTTCTATGGATTGGATGTTCCGACAGTCGCGTTCCTGCAGAACGTTTAACCGGTCTTGAGCCGGGCGAACTCTTTGTTCACCGTAATGTTGCTAACCTGGTCATTCACACCGACCTGAACTGCCTTTCCGTGGTTCAGTATGCAGTGGATGTTCTCGAAGTTGAACACATTATTATCTGTGGCCACTACGGTTGCGGCGGCGTACAAGCCGCAGTTGAAAACCCGGAACTGGGGCTTATCAACAACTGGCTGCTGCACATCCGCGATATCTGGTTCAAACATAGCTCATTGCTCGGCGAAATGCCGCCAGAGCGCCGTCTGGATACCTTGTGTGAACTGAACGTCATGGAACAGGTGTATAACCTGGGTCACTCCACCATTATGCAATCAGCGTGGAAACGCGGGCAGAAAGTTACCATTCACGGCTGGGCCTACGGCATTCACGACGGCTTGCTGCGTGATCTGGATGTTACTGCCACCAACCGCGAAACCCTTGAGCAACGTTACCGTCACGGGATTTCCAACCTCAAGCTGAAACACGCCAACCACAAATAAATATGCCATGCCGGATGCAACACATCCGGCAACTTCACACTTACTCGTCCAGCAGAATCACTTTGCCGATATATGGCAGATGGCGGTAACGCTGTGCGTAATCAATGCCGTAACCCACCACAAACTCATCCGGGATCGAGAAACCGATAAATTCTACCGGGACGTTCACTTCACGACGGGACGGTTTATCCAGCAGCGTACAAATCGCCAGCGACTTCGGTTCACGCAGGCTTAAGATCTCACGCACTTTCGACAGTGTATTCCCCGAGTCGATGATATCTTCAACAATCAGCACGTCCTTGCCACGGATATCTTCATCCAGATCTTTGAGGATTTTCACATCACGGGTGGTGGACATGCCGCTACCGTAGCTGGAGGCGGTCATAAAGTCGACTTCATGAGATACCTGGACTTCACGGCACAGGTCCGCCATAAACATAAATGAGCCACGCAGCAGACCTACCAGCACCATATCGCTGCCGCTGTCTTTGTAACGCTCAGTAATCTGACGACCCAGTTCGGCGATACGCGCTTTAATCTCCGCTTCGGGGATCATTACTTCTACAGTATGTTTCATATCTCTAACCATATGATTTAAAAACAAATCACTTCGCACGGGCGGGATTCAGCACCGCAACAAAGCGCAAGACATGCAGTATACCAGTAAAACTATTCATTCGCGGAATCTGTTAATAAAGCTCAAATTGTGATGACGATCACACATGTTAAAACCTATAATTAATTGCTACTAAAATATTAATGAATTGAAATGGTGTCTCTTTATGGCAATTAACAATACAGGCTCGCGACGATTACTCGTCACGCTAACAGCCCTATTTGCAGCGCTTTGCGGGCTGTATCTACTTATTGGCGGAGGCTGGCTGGTCGCGATTGGCGGCTCCTGGTATTACCCTATCGCTGGCCTTGTGATGCTCGGCGTCGCCTGGATGCTGTGGCGCAGTAAACGTGCCGCGCTTTGGCTGTACGCCGCCCTGCTGCTCGGCACCATGATTTGGGGCGTCTGGGAAGTTGGTTTCGACTTCTGGGCGCTGACTCCGCGCAGCGACATTCTGGTCTTCTTCGGCATCTGGCTGATCCTGCCGTTTGTCTGGCATCGCCTGGTCATTCCTGCCAACGGCGCAGTTGCCGCACTGGTGGTGGCACTGTTGATTAGTGGCGGTATCCTGACCTGGGCCGGATTTCACGATCCGCAGGAAATCAATGGCACTTTAAGCGCCGATGCCACACCTGCCGAAGCTATCTCACCCGTTGCCGAT
Source organism: Escherichia sp. E3659 (assembly GCF_005781135.1). NCBI lineage: Bacteria > Pseudomonadati > Pseudomonadota > Gammaproteobacteria > Enterobacterales > Enterobacteriaceae > Escherichia > Escherichia sp. E3659. The sequence goes on from NZ_VATQ01000015.1 coordinate 81,664, forward strand.
CAGGACTGGCCTGCCTATGGCCGCAATCAGGAAGGTCAACGCTTTTCACCACTGAAACAAATTAACGCCGATAACGTCCACAATCTGAAAGAAGCCTGGGTGTTCCGCACCGGCGATGTGAAACAGCCGAACGATCCAGGCGAAATCACCAATGAAGTGACGCCAATTAAAGTGGGCGACACCCTTTACCTGTGTACCGCTCACCAGCGCCTGTTTGCACTCGATGCCGCCAGCGGCAAAGAGAAATGGCATTACGATCCTGAGCTGAAAACCAACGAATCTTTCCAGCACGTAACCTGTCGTGGCGTCTCTTATCATGAAGCCAAAGCAGAAACCGCTTCGCCGGAAGTGATGGCGGATTGCCCGCGTCGTATCATTCTTCCGGTGAATGATGGTCGCCTGATTGCGATTAACGCTGAAAACGGCAAACTGTGCGAAACCTTCGCTAATAAAGGCGTGCTCAATCTGCAAAGCAATATGCCGGACACCAAACCGGGTCTGTATGAGCCGACTTCTCCGCCGATTATCACCGATAAAACCATCGTGATGGCCGGTTCAGTTACCGACAACTTCTCAACCCGCGAAACGTCTGGCGTGATCCGTGGTTTTGATGTCAACACTGGTGAGCTGCTGTGGGCTTTTGATCCGGGCGCAAAAGATCCGAACGCGATCCCGTCTGACGAACACACCTTTACCTTTAACTCGCCAAACTCGTGGGCACCTGCGGCCTATGACGCGAAGCTGGATCTGGTCTATCTGCCGATGGGCGTGACCACGCCGGATATCTGGGGTGGTAACCGCACACCGGAACAGGAACGTTATGCCAGCTCGATTCTGGCGCTGAATGCCACTACCGGGAAACTGGCGTGGAGCTACCAGACCGTTCACCACGACCTGTGGGATATGGATCTTCCGGCACAGCCGACGCTGGCGGATATCACCGTTAATGGTCAGAAAGTGCCGGTTATTTACGCTCCGGCGAAAACCGGCAACATTTTTGTGCTCGATCGTCGTAATGGTGAACTGGTGGTTCCGGCCCCGGAAAAACCGGTTCCCCAAGGTGCAGCGAAAGGCGATTACGTTACCCCTACTCAACCGTTCTCTGAACTGAGCTTCCGTCCGACGAAAGATTTGAGCGGTGCGGATATGTGGGGCGCCACCATGTTTGACCAGCTGGTGTGCCGCGTGATGTTCCACCAGATGCGCTATGAAGGCATTTTCACCCCGCCATCTGAACAGGGTACGCTGGTCTTCCCGGGTAACCTGGGAATGTTTGAATGGGGCGGGATTTCCGTTGATCCAAATCGTGAAGTGGCAATTGCCAACCCAATGGCACTGCCGTTTGTTTCGAAACTGATCCCACGCGGTCCGGGTAATCCGATGGAACAGCCGAAAGATGCCAAAGGCACGGGTACGGAATCCGGCATTCAGCCGCAGTACGGTGTACCGTATGGCGTCACGCTCAATCCATTCCTTTCACCGTTTGGTCTGCCGTGTAAACAGCCAGCATGGGGCTATATCTCGGCGCTGGATCTGAAAACCAACGAAGTGGTGTGGAAGAAACGTATTGGTACGCCGCAGGACAGTATGCCGTTCCCGATGCCTGTTCCAGTGCCATTCAATATGGGTATGCCGATGCTGGGCGGACCAATCTCCACAGCGGGTAACGTGCTGTTTATCGCCGCTACGGCAGATAACTACCTGCGCGCTTACAACATGAGCAACGGTGAAAAACTGTGGCAGGGCCGTTTACCAGCGGGTGGTCAGGCAACACCGATGACCTATGAAGTGAATGGCAAGCAGTATGTGGTGATCTCCGCAGGCGGTCACGGTTCATTTGGTACGAAGATGGGCGACTATATTGTGGCTTATGCGTTGCCGGATGATATGAAGTAAGACTTGCTCAGATTGCGTGCGCGTTGTTCATGCCGGATGCGGCGTAAACGCCTTATCCGGCCTACAAAACACTGCAAATTCAGTAGATTGCGGAGTTCACGTAGACCCGATAAGCGTAGCGCATCAGGCAGATTTGCGTTTGTCATCAGTTTAATGCCCGGAGAGATCCGGGCATATTTCCGAATACGGTCTTTTTATACCGTAAACCCTAACATCATCCCCGTATCTTCATGCTCCAGCAGATGGCAGTGCGCCATATAAGCATGTTCTTTCGGTGCATCGTGATTAAACTTCACCAGCACTTCACTGACATTACCTTCTACCTTAACGGTATCTTTCCAGCCCGCGCGATGCGTCGCTGGCGGTTTGCCATTTTCTGACAAGATACGGAACTGTGTGCCGTGAATATGGAACGGATGCAGCATCATGTCGCCCACGCCAGAGATAACCCAACGTTCGTACTGCCCTTTCGCCGCCGCAAACATCGGCTTGTTCATATCAAACGCCTGACCGTTGATTTTATTAGCATGGTGGAAATCGAACTTCCCGCCGTGGTTCATATGATTCATATTGCCATGCCCCATATGGCCCATCATCTGGCTGTGATCCATCCCGGCCATCGCCTGATCGCCATATTTCTCCATTAGCATCTGCATACCCATCATATCGAGCATCGGGTCCATAGAGAGTTGCAGCTTACGTACCGTCAAACCTTCCAGCGAAGGTAAAGCAGGCAGGCTACTTAACGTATCTGGCAAAGCACCGGAGGCACTAATAGCAATCGGCTGAATCCGCATTACCGGATGCGGCTTATCAAACGGCGCGATCGCCATCCCCATCTGGCTGACTGGCAGCGTCACCAGGTCAAACGGTTTGTTGTCGTTAACCTCCACCAGCACTTCGAAACGCTCGCCCATCAGCACGGGAAGCTCGTTAACCTTCACCGGTTCAGGTAGCAGACCACCGTCGCTGGCAATCACATACAGCGGGCGATTGTCGCTGGTAGCGAAATTGAGCGAGCGGGCGTTACAGCCATTGAGTAAACGTAGGCGCAGCCAGCCGCGCGGTGCGGCGTGTTGCGGGTAGATTGCACCGTTGGTCAGCAACGTATCACCAAACCAGCCCACGGCGGCGGTCATCACATCCAGTTGATAATCAATCTGTCCGTCGGCGTTAAATTTTTTATCCTGAACGATCACCGGAACATCATCGATACCCCACTGTTTTGGCAGCATTAATTTCAGGATTTCGTCATCTTCAATCACCACCAGACCAGCCAGCCCCATCGCCACCTGACGCCCGGTTTTGCCGTGCTGATGCGGATGGAACCAGCAGGTAGCGGCAGGTTGATCGACGTTCAGCGTCACCGTGCGTTGACCGCCAGGCGGAATAATCCCCTGCGGGCCGCCGTCCACTTCACCCGGTACTTCCAGTCCGTGCCAGTGCAACGTCGTCTCTTCCGTCAGTTGGTTATAGATATCAACCGTTACCGCTTTGCCACGCTGTAACTTCACCGCAGGCCCTAACAGATTACCGTTATAGCCCCAGGTGGTCGCCGTTTTCCCGGCAAAGGTGGACTGACCTGGCATTATCGATAATTTTATGCGGCCACGAACATCAGAAGTGAGGAGTTCGGGGATCGGCAGTGTTGGACGTTCGGCGGCAAAAACTGTTCGACTCCACAGCGGCAAAGCCGAAGCCACGCCCAGCGCGACGGAATATTTTAAGAAATCACGGCGTTGCATAGTTATTTCCTTATTCTCAAGCAGGCGAAACAAAATCAAACGTTGAGCATAGTCCTTCCCCTTACGGGAAGGTCAAGCCGCAGACACAATTTAATCGACAATAATGGTCGTCGCCTCGCTCACAGTGTGCTAACGTTTATCTTCTTTAAGTCCTGGTAGAAGCAATGAAGACGTTTTTCAGAACAGTGTTATTCGGCAGCCTGATGGCCGTTTGCGCAAACAGTTACGCGCTCAGCGAGTCTGAAGCCGAAGATATGGCCGATTTAACGGCAGTTTTTGTTTTTCTGAAGAACGATTGTGGTTACCAGAACTTACCTAATGGGCAAATTCGTCGCGCACTGGTCTTTTTCGCCCAGCAAAACCAGTGGGATCTCAGCAACTACGACACCTTCGACATGAAATCCCTCGGTGAAGACAGCTACCGCGATCTCAGCGGTATCGGCATTCCCGTCGCGAAAAAGTGCAAAGCCCTGGCCCGCGATTCCTTAAGCCTGCTTGCCTACGTTAAATAATCACAGCTCCTTTTTGTAGAAATATTGACCGTGCAACCACGGTCAATGTTAGCTATTATGTTGCGCTCTTTTTTTACGAGTGTTAACAAAGGAGGTATCAACCCATGGCCGAAAATAAACTGTGGCATGAAACGCTACACGACCAGTTTGGGCAGTACTTTGCAGTAGATAACGTTCTGTATCATGAAAAGACCGATCACCAGGATCTGATCATTTTTGAGAACGCTGCATTTGGTCGCGTGATGGCGCTGGATGGCGTCGTACAAACCACCGAGCGCGACGAGTTTATCTATCATGAGATGATGACCCATGTTCCGCTACTGGCCCACGGTCACGCGAAACATGTGCTGATCATCGGCGGCGGCGACGGCGCCATGCTGCGTGAAGTGACCCGACATAAAAACGTTGAGTCAATCACGATGGTGGAAATCGATGCGGGTGTCGTGTCGTTCTGCCGTCAGTATTTGCCCAACCACAACGCCGGTAGCTACGACGATCCGCGCTTTAAGCTGGTGATCGACGATGGCGTCAATTTCGTGAATCAAACCAGCCAGACCTTTGATGTCATTATCTCCGACTGCACCGATCCTATCGGCCCCGGCGAAAGTCTGTTCACCTCAGCATTTTATGAAGGTTGTAAACGCTGCCTGAATTCTGGCGGTATCTTCGTCGCACAAAACGGCGTCTGCTTTTTACAGCAGGAAGAGGCTATCGACAGTCATCGCAAACTCAGCCATTACTTCAGCGACGTTGGCTTTTATCAGGCGGCGATCCCGACCTATTACGGCGGCATCATGACCTTTGCATGGGCGACAGATAACGACGCCTTACGCCATCTCTCAACCGAAATTATTCAGGCGCGTTTTCTCGCCTCTGGCCTGAAATGCCGTTATTACAATCCGGCAGTCCATACGGCAGCTTTTGCCTTACCTCAGTATCTGCAAGACGCACTGGCTTCACAGCCGTCCTAAGGAGAAGATAAGAAATTGAAAAAACTGAAACTGCATGGCTTTAATAATCTGACCAAAAGTCTGAGTTTTTGTATTTACGATATCTGCTACGCCAAAACTGCTGAAGAGCGCGACGGTTATATTGCTTATATCGATGAACTCTATAATGCCAACCGTCTGACCGAAATCCTGTCAGAAACCTGTTCCATTATCGGGGCCAATATTCTTAACATCGCCCGCCAGGATTACGAACCACAGGGTGCCAGCGTCACTATTCTGGTGAGCGAAGAACCGGTCGACCCGAAACTTATCGACAAAACAGAACACCCCGGCCCACTGCCAGAAACGGTCGTTGCCCATCTCGATAAAAGTCATATTTGCGTACATACCTACCCGGAAAGTCATCCTGAAGGCGGTTTATGTACCTTCCGCGCCGATATTGAAGTCTCTACCTGCGGCGTGATTTCTCCGCTGAAGGCGCTGAATTACCTGATCCACCAGCTTGAGTCCGATATCGTAACCATTGATTATCGCGTGCGCGGTTTTACCCGCGACATTAACGGTATGAAGCACTTTATCGACCATGAGATTAATTCGATTCAGAACTTTATGTCTGACGATATGAAGGCGCTGTATGACATGGTGGATGTAAACGTCTATCAGGAAAATATCTTCCATACCAAGATGTTGCTTAAAGAGTTCGACCTTAAGCACTACATGTTCCACACCAAACCGGAAGATTTAACCGACAGCGAGCGCAAAGAAATTACCGCTGCGCTGTGGAAAGAAATGCGCGAGATTTATTACGGGCGCAATATGCCAGCCGTTTAACGGCTCAGGCGGAGCACGGAGGCTCCGCCTGATTTACTTACTTCTGCTGCACGAAATTACGGTACGCCGCCACCACCTGAAGAAAATCCTCAACGCCGCACAGCGACAAGCTCTCTTCGTCGTAGTAGTTCATCCCCTCTTCCATTTCATCGCCAGCGAATTCCAGTTGATTGGCGCGAACCATCACCTCTTCGCCGTCCATCCATAGCGTGTACTCATGCCCTGCCCGCTGCCAGGAACGTTCGCTACCTTTGAGCGTGCGCGCGGCGTCTTCCACTTCATCAAGCAAGGCCAGGTTTTCTTTCACCTCTTCATTAAACCAGTGCCCGACCACTTCATGCCCCATGGACATGCGCACCTTTACCACTCCGGTAATATCGCGCAGAAATTCGTAATCCATAGTGTGTTCCTCTGCTCCCGGCAATGCGCCGAAATCGCATTGCGCCATTGATGTAATTATCGCAGCCTTACCGGAGAAAAACAGCGGAACGGCGATGGTTTAGAAATAAAAAATGCCCGGGAATCTCATTCACCGGGCATTGTGTCGTTTATGCGCAGCGCGTGCGCTTACTTATTAAACCGCAGTCTGGAAAATCACCCCATCGGCTTTTTCGGTGTACTGAGAAAGCTGGTTGAAGTTCAGATAACGGTAAGTATCAACGGCAGTTTTATCCACCTGCGCAACGTAGGTCTGGTACTCTTCCGGCGTCGGCAGTTTGCCAATCAGCGCCGCAACAGCAGCCAGTTCCGCAGAAGCCAGGAAGACGTTCGCACCAGTACCCAGACGGTTCGGGAAGTTACGGGTAGAGGTGGAAACCACCGTCGCACCGTCTGCCACACGCGCCTGGTTACCCATACACAGGGAACAGCCCGGGATCTCGATACGCGCACCGCTCTTACCGAAGACGCTGTAATAGCCTTCTTCGGTCAACTGCGCGGCGTCCATACGGGTTGGCGGTGCCACCCACAGGCGGGTCGGCAACTGACCTTTGTGCGCATCCAGCAGTTTACCCGCAGCACGGAAGTGACCGATGTTAGTCATGCAAGAACCGATAAACACTTCGTCGATCTTCTCGCCCTGTACCGCAGACAGCGGACGCGCGTCGTCCGGATCGTTCGGTGCACAGAGGATTGGCTCTTTGATATCAGCCAGATCGATGTCGATCACTGCCGCGTATTCCGCATCTGCATCGGCTTCCAGCAGCTCAGGATTCGCCAGCCATTTTTCCATGCCCTGAATACGACGTTCGAGAGTACGACGATCGCCATAACCTTCCGCGATCATCCACTTCAGCAGGACGATGTTGGAGTTCAGGTATTCGATGATCGGCTCTTTGTTCAGCTTGATGGTACAACCAGCGGCAGAACGCTCGGCAGACGCATCGGTAAGCTCAAAGGCCTGCTCAACTTTCAGATCTGGCAGACCTTCAATTTCCAGAATGCGGCCAGAGAAGATGTTTTTCTTGCCTTTCTTCTCAACGGTCAGCAGACCTTGTTTGATTGCATACAGCGGAATGGCGTGTACCAGATCGCGCAGGGTAATGCCTGGCTGCATCTTACCTTTGAAGCGCACCAGAACGGATTCCGGCATATCCAGCGGCATTACGCCAGTGGCAGCAGCAAACGCCACCAGACCAGAACCCGCCGGGAAAGAGATACCGATAGGGAAACGGGTATGGGAGTCACCACCCGTACCCACGGTATCCGGCAGCAGCATACGGTTCAGCCAGGAGTGGATTACGCCGTCACCCGGACGCAGCGACACACCACCACGGTTCATAATGAAGTCCGGCAGCGTGTGGTGCGTGTTCACGTCAACTGGCTTCGGATACGCAGCTGTGTGACAGAAAGACTGCATCACCAGGTCAGCCGAGAAGCCCAGGCACGCCAGGTCTTTCAGTTCATCACGGGTCATTGGACCGGTGGTGTCCTGGGAACCTACAGAAGTCATTTTCGGTTCGCAATACGCGCCCGGACGAATGCCTTTCACGCCACAGGCACGACCTACCATTTTCTGCGCCAGCGAGAAGCCACGGTCACTTTCCGCCACATCTTTCGCCTGACGGAACACATCGCTCTGCGGCAGACCAAGTGCTTCACGCGCTTTGGTGGTCAGGCCACGACCGATAATCAGCGGAATACGACCACCGGCACGCACTTCATCAATCAGCACGTCGGTTTTCAGTTCGAAGGTTGCCAGCAGCTCGTTGGTTTCGTGGTTACGCACTTCGCCTTTGTACGGGTAAACGTCAATCACGTCGCCCATGTTCAGGTTAGAGACGTCCACTTCGATTGGCAGTGCACCTGCGTCTTCCATCGTGTTAAAGAAGATTGGTGCAATTTTACCGCCGAGGCACAGACCACCGCCGCGTTTGTTCGGCACATGTGGAATATCATCACCCATAAACCACAGAACGGAGTTGGTGGCGGATTTACGCGATGACCCCGTACCCACAACGTCACCGACGTACGCCAGCGGGAAACCTTTCTGTTGCAGAGCTTCGATTTGCTTGATCGGACCAACAACGCCTGGCTGATCTGGCTCAATACCTTCACGGGCGTTTTTCAGCATCGCCAGCGCGTGCAATGGGATATCCGGGCGCGACCACGCATCCGGTGCCGGAGAAAGGTCATCGGTGTTGGTTTCGCCAGTGACTTTGAAGACGGTAACGGTCAGTTTTTCAGCCAGCGCCGGGCGATTCAGGAACCATTCGGCATCCGCCCAGGACTGCATTACCTGCTTCGCATATTCGTTGCCTGCTTTGGCTTTCTCTTCTACGTCATAGAAGTTATCGAACATCAGCAGCGTGTGGGACAGTGCTTTGGCAGCGATCGGTGCCAGTTTGGCATCATCCAGCGCGTCGATCAGCGGATGAATGTTGTAACCACCCTGCATGGTACCCAGCAGTTCGATGGCTTTTTCCGGAGTCAGCAGAGGGGATTTGGCTTCGCCTTTGGCGACAGCAGCCAGGAAGCCTGCTTTGACATAGGCGGCTTCATCGACGCCAGGGGGAACACGGTTGGTTAACAGATCTAACAGGAATTCTTCTTCGCCCGCGGGCGGGTTTTTCAGCAGCTCTACAAGCGCGGCCATTTGGTTTGCATCCAGGGGTTTGGGCGCAATCCCCTCAGCGGCACGCTCAGCTACGTGCTTACGGTATTCTTCTAGCACGACGGTTCTCCTCGCTCTCATTGTCATAGTGCGGCAGGCGATTCTCTTCACGCTCCTGTGAGACAGCAGTTTGTAGGGTAAATGCCCAGTACCGCAACGGGCAGAATAGCAGGATTTTGACGATGTGTTAATCTGTTTACAAAAAAGCAACATAAAAAAGTGGCTGAATCGTTAAGGATGGTCTAGAGATTGTTTCCCTCCGTAAAAACTTCGTTAATTCGCATAGTGATAATCACCTTTCTCAACGAATCCCAAGATTAGTCAAAATTTAAACTACCGCCTCTTTATACTCAGATTTACAGCACCTGCGGGTGGCAGTTCGCCGACCATTGCGATTTCCTTGAGATCCGAATTATGAAAATGACTTTGCCGTTTAAACCCCATGTGCTGGCGCTAATTTGCAGTGCCGGGCTTTGTGCCGCCTCTGCCGGGCTATATATAAAAAGCCGCACAGTGGAAACGCCTATGGAACCGCAATCGACACAACAGACTGCGCCTGACATCACCGCAGTTACGTTTCCTGCAACGGTTTCCGCGCCCCCCGTAACGCCTGCCGTCGTAAAATCTACATTCAGCACTGCACAAATCGATCAATGGGTCGCGCCCGTCGCGCTATATCCCGACGCCCTGCTTTCGCAGGTGCTGATGGCATCGACCTATCCGGCAAATGTCGCCCAGGCCGTGCAGTGGTCGCACGACAACCCGCTCAAGCAAGGTGATGCCGCTATTCAGGCAGTATCCGACCAGCCGTGGGATGCCAGCGTTAAATCGCTGGTGGCTTTTCCGCAATTGATGGCGTTGATGGGGGAAAACCCGCAATGGGTGCAAAATCTTGGCGACGCATTTCTGGCGCAGCCGCAGGATGTGATGGACTCGGTACAACGTTTGCGGCAACTGGCGCAACAAACCGGGTCACTGAAGTCATCAACTGAACAAAAGGTCATCACGACAACGAAAAAAGTCGTACCGGCAAATCAGCCCGCCAGCGCCCCTGTCACACAATCAAATACCGTTTCTACGTCCAGCCCCGTCGTCGCAGAACCTGCGCCGACCGTAATAACCATTGAGCCCGCCAATCCGGATGTAGTTTATATTCCCAACTACAACCCAACCGTGGTTTACGGCAGTTGGGCCAATACCGCTTACCCGCCGGTTTACCTGCCGCCGCCAGCCGGGGAACCGTTTGTTGACAGCTTCGTGCGCGGATTTGGCTACAGCATGGGCGTTGCTACCACGTACGCACTATTCAGCAGCATAGACTGGGATGACGACGATCATGACCATCATCATCATGACGATGATGATTATAATCACCACGATGGCGGTCATCGTGACGGTAATGGCTGGCAACACAACGGCGACAACATCAATATCGACGTCAACAATTTCAACCGCATTACTGGTGAGCATCTTACTGACAAGAATATGGCATGGCGGCACAATCCGAATTACCGCGATGGTGTGCCTTATCATGATCAGGATATGGCAAAACGGTTTCACCAAACCGATGTTAAAGGCGGCATGAGTGCCACACAATTACCGGCCCCAACGCGCGACAGCCAGCGCCAGGCGGCAGCAAGCCAGTTTCAGCAACGAACACACGCGGCACCAGTCACTACGCGAGATACCCAGCGTCAGGCTGCGGCACAGCGGTTTAATGAAGCGGAACACTATGGCAATTATGACGACTTCCGCGAGTTCAGCCGCCACCAACCACTGACCCAGCAGCAAAAGGACGCCGCTCGCCAGCGTTATCAGTCTGCCTCGCCTGAGCAGCGCCAGGCGGCCCGCGAGAAAATGCAGACTAACTCACACAACCAGCAGCGAAAAGAGGCGGCGCGTCAGCGTTATCAATCTGCCTCGCCTGAACAGCGCCAGGCGGCTCGCGAGAAAATGCAGACTAACCCGCAGAACCAGCAGCGAAGAGAGGCAGCGCGTCAGCGTATCCAGTCTGCCTCTCCTGAGCAGCGCCAGGCGGCCCGTGAGAAAATGCAGACTAGCCCGCAGAATCAACAGCAAAGAGATGCAGCACGTCAGCGTATCCAGTCTGCCTCGCCTGAGCAGCGTCAGGTTGCGCGGGAGAAAATTCAGGAGAGCCGCCCGCAACGTCTGAACGACAATAACCATACTGCCCGATTGAATAATGAGCAACGGTCAGCGGTACGCGAACGGTTGTCTGAGCGTGGAGCAAGGAGACTGGAAAGGTAAATTGCAGGCATAAAAAAAGCGGCGTAGTTAGCCGCTTAAGGCTGATGACAAACATCGAATTGCCCGATGCGCAAGTTTATCGGCCTACATGGCTCCTGCAATGTATTGAATTTGCATGATTTTGTAGGTCGAATAAGGCGTTCACGCCGCATCCGGCATCAACAACGAGCACTTTATCAACAATCTGAAGCGGCCTGGTCAGCCGCTTCTTAATTTACCGGATGTTCCGGCACAAGAAGAATTACTTCTTCTTCGCTTTCGGGTTCGGCAGGTCGGTGATGCTACCTTCGAACACTTCTGCTGCCAGGCCCACAGACTCGTGCAGAGTCGGGTGCGCGTGGATGGTCAGCGCGATGTCTTCAGCGTCACAACCCATTTCGATCGCCAGACCGATTTCACCCAGCAGCTCGCCGCCGTTGGTACCGACAATCGCACCACCGATCACACGGTGAGATTCTTTGTCGAAAATCAGCTTGGTCATACCGTCTGCGCAGTCGGAAGCGATCGCACGACCAGAAGCAGCCCACGGGAAGGTGGCGGTTTCGTAGCTGATGCCTTTCTCTTTCGCTTCTTTCTCAGTCAGACCTACCCATGCAACTTCTGGTTCGGTATAGGCGATGGACGGGATAACTTTCGGATCGAAGTAGTGTTTTTGACCTGCGATAACTTCAGCGGCAACGTGACCTTCGTGAACACCTTTGTGTGCCAGCATCGGCTGACCGACGATATCGCCGATAGCAAAGATGTGCGGCACGTTGGTACGCAGCTGTTTGTCAACGCGGATGAAACCACGGTCGTCCACTTCCACGCCAGCTTTGCCTGCGTCGAGGTTTTTACCGTTCGGCACACGACCAATCGCTACCAGCACGGCGTCGTAACGCTGCGGTTCAGCTGGTGCTTTTTTGCCTTCCATCGTCACATAAATACCGTCTTCTTTCGCTTCAACGGCGGTAACTTTGGTTTCCAGCATCAGGTTGAATTTCTTGCTGATACGCTTGGTGAAGACTTTAACGATGTCTTTGTCCGCTGCCGGGATAACCTGGTCGAACATTTCAACCACGTCAATCTGTGAACCCAACGCGTGGTATACGGTACCCATTTCCAGACCGATGATACCGCCACCCATTACCAGCAGGCGTTCTGGTACTTCTTTCAGTTCCAGCGCGTCAGTGGAGTCCCAGATACGCGGATCTTCATGCGGAATAAACGGCAGTTGGATCGGACGAGAACCCGCTGCAATGATCGCGTTGTCGAAGTTGATCACGGTTTTACCGTTCTCACCTTCAACTTCCAGGGTGTTCGCCCCGGTGAATTTACCCAGACCGTTGACCACTTTGACTTTGCGGCCTTTCGCCATACCAGCCAGACCACCGGTCAGCTGATTGATCACTTTCTCTTTCCAGGTACGAATCTTGTCGATATCGGTTTTCGGTTCGCCGAAGACGATACCGTGTTCAGCCAGAGCTTTGGCTTCTTCGATAACTTTTGCTACGTGCAGCAGTGCTTTAGAAGGGATACAGCCGACGTTCAGGCAAACACCGCCGAGGGTGTTGTAACGTTCTACGATTACGGTTTCCAGACCTAAATCAGCGCAACGGAAGGCAGCAGAGTAACCTGCGGGGCCTGCCCCAAGTACCACGACCTGAGTTTTGATTTCAGTACTCATCATGACCTCTATATATTTATCTCCGGCGGTCATACCCGTCGTCTTTCAGGCCGCAGCGGCGTTAGCTTCACGCCCTCACCCCAGTCACTTACTTATGTAAGCTCCTGGGGATTCTGGCGCTTGCTACCTTGCTGCACCCAGAAATCCATAGGGTATGTGAAGTAATACCCTAACCACCACCGGGTCGTTCTATCCGTCGGTATTTTACAAAATTGTTAACAATTTTTAAACAACAAACGGCAACCGATTTGTCTATTGGCTAATAATCTCAATACATTCATGAGATTACCAGAAAAAAGCCGGCCGTTGGGCCGGCTCTTTTATTTACATCACCAGACGGCGAATGTCAGACAGCGTGTTGTTAATGATGGTAATGAAACGGGCACCATCAGCACCGTCGATCACACGGTGGTCGAAGGAAAGAGAAATCGGCAGCATCAGACGCGGCACGAACTCTTTACCATTCCACACCGGCTCCATCGCGGACTTGGAAACGCCGAGGATAGCCACTTCCGGCGCGTTCACAATCGGCGCGAAGTGGGTAGTACCCAGGCCGCCGATGCTGGAGATGGTGAAGCAACCGCCCTGCATTTCGCCCGCAGTCAGCTTACCGTCACGCGCTTTCTTAGAAATAGTCATCAGCTCGCGAGACAGCTCGATGATGCCTTTCTTGTTGACGTCTTTGAATACCGGAACAACCAGACCGTTCGGGGTATCCACCGCCACACCGATGTTGATGTACTTCTTCAGGGTCAGACGCTGACCGTCTTCCGACAGCGAACTGTTGAAGCGAGGCATCTGCTCAAGAGCTGCAGCAACGGCTTTCATGATGAAGACAACTGGGGTTATCTTCACATCCAGCTTACGTTTCGCTGCTTCTTCGTTCTGCTGTTTACGGAACGCTTCCAGCTCGGTGATATCAGTTTTGTCGAAGTGGGTAACGTGCGGGATCATCACCCAGTTACGGCTCAGGTTAGCACCAGAGATTTTCTGAATGCGGCCCAGTTCCACTTCTTCGATTTCACCAAACTTGCTGAAGTCCACCTTCGGCCACGGCAGCATGCCTGGGATACCGCCGCCAGTCGCTGCCGGAGCCGCTTCTGCACGTTTGATAGCTTCTTTCACGTAAGCCTGAACATCTTCGCGCAGGATACGACCTTTACGGCCAGTGCCCTTCACTTTCGCCAGGTTAACGCCAAACTCGCGTGCCAGACGGCGGATCAGCGGAGTCGCGTGAACGTAAGCGTCGTTTTCAGCAAATTCAGATTTGCCTTCCGCTTTTGCTGCCGAAGCTGCTGCCGGAGCTTCAGCTTTTGCTGCCGGAGCCGGCGCTGCCGCTTCCTGTTTTGCAGGAGCTGCCGCAGGCGCTGCGCCTTCAACTTCGAAGATCATAATCAGCGAACCAGTTTTCACTTTATCGCCAACGTTGACTTTCAGTTCCTTCACGACGCCTGCAAACGGAGCCGGAACTTCCATAGAAGCTTTGTCACCTTCTACGGTGATCAGTGACTGTTCAGCGGCAACTTTGTCGCCCACTTTCACCATCACTTCGGTCACTTCAACTTCGTCACCGCCGATATCCGGAACGTTAACTTCTTTCACGCCAGCTGCAGGTGCAGGGGCCGCTGCCGGAGCCGCTTCCTGTTTAGCCGCCGGAGCTGCCGCGCCTGCTTCACCCGCAACTTCGAAGACCATAATCAGCGAGCCAGTAGACACTTTGTCACCCACGTTCACTTTGATTTCTTTCACGGTGCCTGCAAACGGAGCCGGAACTTCCATAGAAGCTTTATCGCCTTCTACGGTGATCAGCGACTGTTCAGCTTCAACTTTATCGCCAACTTTCACCAGGATTTCGGTCACTTCAACTTCGTCGCTGCCGATATCCGGAACGTTAACGTCTTTTGCCGCGGCAGCCGCTGGTGCTGCTGCCGGAGCTGCTTCTTTCTTCTCTTCTGCCTGAGCAGGTGCAGCGTCTGCTGCACCGTCGGCGGAATCGAAAATCATAATCAGTGCGCCGGTCTGGGTTTTATCGCCAACAGAGACTTTGATCTCTTTAACGATACCCGCCTGCGGAGACGGAACTTCCATAGAGGCTTTGTCGCCTTCTACGGTGATCAGCGACTGTTCGGCTTCAACTTTGTCGCCCACTTTGACCAGGATCTCGGTGATTTCAACTTCATCAGCCCCGATGTCCGGTACTTTGATTTCGATAGCCATTATTCTTTTACCTCTTACGCCAGACGCGGGTTAACTTTATCTGCATCGATGTTGAATTTGGCGATTGCGTCAGCAACCACTTTCTTATCGATTTCGCCACGTTTAGCCAGTTCGCCCAGCGCCGCTACAACCACGTAGGAAGCATCAACTTCGAAGTGGTGACGCAGGTTCTCACGGCTGTCGGAACGACCGAAGCCATCAGTACCCAGTACGCGGTAGTCGTCAGCCGGTACGTAAGTACGGACCTGCTCAGCGAACAGTTTCATATAGTCGGTAGATGCCACTGCCGGAGCGTCGTTCATCACCTGAGCGATGTATGGAACGCGCGGAGTTTCCAGCGGATGCAGCATGTTCCAGCGTTCACAATCCTGACCATCACGCGCCAGTTCGGTGAAGGAAGTCACGCTATAAACGTCAGAACCTACGCCGTACTCTTTCGCCAGGATCTCTGCCGCTTCACGGACGTGACGCAGGATAGAACCGGAGCCCAGCAACTGAACTTTACCTTTGCTACCTTCAATGGTTTCGAGTTTGTAGATACCTTTACGGATACCTTCCTCAGCACCTTCCGGCATTGCCGGCATGTGGTAGTTTTCGTTCAGCGTAGTGATGTAGTAGTAAACGTTCTCTTGTTTTTCACCGTACATACGCTCCAGACCGTCATGCATGATGACAGCAACTTCGTAAGCGTAAGCCGGGTCGTAAGAGATACAGTTCGGGATAGTCAGCGACTGAATATGGCTGTGACCATCTTCGTGCTGCAGACCTTCACCGTTCAGGGTGGTACGACCGGAAGTACCGCCGATCAGGAAGCCACGCGCTTGCTGGTCGCCAGCCGCCCAGCACAGATCGCCGATACGCTGGAAGCCGAACATCGAGTAATAGATGTAGAACGGAATCATCGGCAGATTGTTGGTGCTGTAAGAGGTCGCCGCTGCCAGCCAGGAACAACCTGCGCCCAGCTCGTTGATCCCTTCCTGCAGAATCTGACCTTTCTCGTCTTCTTTATAGTAAGCAACCTGCTCGCGGTCCTGCGGGGTGTACTGCTGACCGTTCGGGCTGTAAATACCAATCTGACGGAACAGACCTTCCATACCGAAAGTACGCGCTTCGTCGGCGATGATCGGTACCAGACGATCTTTGATCGACTTGTTCTTCAGCATCACGTTCAGGGCACGAACGAAAGCGATAGTGGTAGAGATCTCTTTGCTCTGCTCTTCCAGCAGCGCGCCGAAGTCTTGCAGGCTCGGCAGCTCAAGCTTCTCGGTGAAGTTCGGCTGACGGCTTGGCAGATAACCGTGCAGTTTCTGACGCTGAGCGTGCAGATAGGTATGCTCTTCAGAACCTTCCGGGAAGGTGATGTACGGCAGTTTTTCGATATCTGCATCAGACACCGGCACATTGAAACGGTCGCGGATGTGACGCACGCCGTCCATATTCATTTTCTTAACCTGGTGCGCGATGTTTTTACCTTCAGCCGCGTCGCCCATGCCGTAACCTTTAATGGTATGAGCAAGGATTACTGTCGCTTTGCCTTTGGTTTCCTGCGCTTTCTTGAATGCAGCGTAGATTTTCTTCGGATCGTGACCACCACGGTTCAGTGCCCAGATCTGCTCATCAGTCCAGTCAGCAACCAGTGCTGCGGTTTCAGGATATTTACCGAAGAAGTGTTCACGAACGTACGCACCATCTTTCGATTTGAAGGTCTGGTAGTCGCCGTCAACGGTTTCGTTCATCAGCTGGATCAGTTTACCGCTGGTATCTTTACGCAGCAGTTCATCCCAACGGCTACCCCACATCACTTTGATCACGTTCCAGCCAGCACCTTCGAAGATGCCTTCCAGTTCGTTGATGATCTTGCCGTTACCGGTGACCGGGCCGTCAAGACGCTGCAGGTTACAGTTGATAACGAAGACCAGGTTATCCAGTTTTTCACGGGTAGCGATGGTGATCGCACCTTTGGATTCCGGTTCGTCCATTTCACCGTCGCCGAGGAACGCGTAAACGGTCTGTTTAGAGGTATCTTTCAGGCCACGGTGTTCCAGATATTTCAGGAATTTAGCCTGGTAAATAGCACCAATCGGACCCAGACCCATAGATACGGTCGGGAACTGCCAGAATTCCGGCATCAGTTTCGGGTGCGGATAGGAAGAGAGGCCATTGCCGTGAACTTCCTGACGGAAGTTATCCAGCTGCTCCTGAGTCAGACGACCTTCCAGGAAAGCACGTGCGTAAACGCCCGGGGAGATGTGGCCCTGGAAGTAAACCAGGTCGCCGCCATCCTGCTCGTTGCGTGCACGGAAGAAGTGGTTAAAGCACACATCATAAATGGTTGCGGAAGACTGGAAGGACGCCATGTGGCCGCCCAGTTCGAGGTCTTTTTTCGACGCACGCAGAACCGTCATGATGGCGTTCCAGCGGATAGCTGAACGAATACGGCGTTCCAGTTCCAGATTACCCGGATACTCCGGTTGTTCTTCAACGGGGATGGTGTTGATGTAGTTGCTGATACCGGTGCCTGCGGCTACGTTGACACCGCCTTTGCGGGCTTCAGCAAGCAGTTGGTCGATCAGATACTGAGCACGCTCAACACCTTCTTCACGGATGACCGATTCGATCGCCTGGAGCCAGTCGCGAGTTTCGATCGGATCCACGTCATTTGGGAAACGTTCTGACATGGGTTATTCCTTATCTATCTAATAACGTTGAGTTTTCTGGAACCTGTCCCATTGAACTCTCGCCGGAAAGCTCAATAAGACAGGTTCTACGTTTAGTTGCCGCGCTTTTATATGCGCTTGATTTACAACATCTTCTGGATAATTTTTACCAGAAAAATCACTAATTCTTTCGTTGCTCCAGACGGCGCAGAGAACGCTCACGGCGACTCTCTTCACGGCTTCTGTCGAGCAAAATTTCTTCGATAAAGGCCAGATGGCGATGCGATGCTTCGCGCGCTTCTTCCGGCTTACCGGCCATAATCGCTTCGAATATGCGGGTGCGGTGACTACTCACCAGCGGCAGCATCTCGCGACGCGAATAGAGCAATTCGAAGTTCTGACGGACATTCTGGGCCAACATCGGCTCCATACACCTTAGCAGATGAAGCAAAACCACATTGTGGGCCGCTTCGGTGACGGCAATCTGATACTGGAGTACGGCGTTTGATTCCGCGTCCAGATCGCCAGACTGCTGCGCCAGTTCTATGGCGTGGTGGAGTTCACGGATGCGTTCCTTGTCTTCATCGGTACTACGCAGCGCGGCGTAATAAGCGGCGATACCTTCCAGGGCGTGTCGTGTTTCGAGCAAGTCATACTGTGATTCAGGATGGTCGGAGAGCAGCTCCACCAGCGGATCGCTGAAGCTTTGCCAGAGGCTGCTCTGAACAAACGTGCCGCCACCCTGGCGACGAAGCAACAAGCCCTTCGCTTCGAGACGTTGAATCGCCTCACGCAATGAGGGACGGGATACATCGAACTGTTTTGCCAGTTCGCGTTCCGGTGGGAGTTTTTCGCCCGGGCGGAGAGTGCCTTCGAGGATCAAAAACTCCAGTTGCTGCTCAATCACATCGGAGAGTTTTGGTTGGCGGATTTTGCTGTAGGCCATGAGTTCCTGTCTTAAGCCACTTGCCGAAGTCAATTGGTCTTACCAATTTCATGTCTGTGACGCTAAAGTAACAAAGTATTCACCTTATGTCCATACAGGTTTTGATTGAAATCATGAAACTGTGCACATTTTAACAACTTGACATATATAACGTTTCAAAGTTGTAACTATGCACAAATGTAGACTTTACGTAAGAAAGGGATTTTTTAACGATTATTAAACTATAAAAATCCGAGTTGAACCGATTCACTTACCAATTTATCGGTTTTTAATTCAAAAATAATGAATTTATATTCATTTTATATATTGAGCGGATTTGAGGCTGATCTTTACAAACGGTTCCTTTTTAAGCAACTCATCTTCAACCATGCATAAAGCGGGTGCATTCGCTGCCGCATACCATTATTCTTGATCTGACGGAAGTCTTTTTGTAACAATTCAAATGTCTTTGATGTAAACAAATTAATACAACAAACGGAATTGCAAACTTACACACGCATCATTGCGTAGATCAAAAAAACAATCACCGCACGAGGTTTCATGATGGAAGGTCAACAGCACGGCGAGCAGCTAAAGCGCGGCCTTAAAAACCGCCATATTCAGCTTATCGCGCTGGGTGGCGCGATAGGGACAGGGCTATTCCTGGGTAGCGCCTCCGTAATTCAGTCCGCAGGGCCAGGGATTATCCTGGGTTATGCCATTGCTGGTTTTATCGCCTTTCTGATCATGCGTCAGCTAGGTGAAATGGTGGTCGAAGAACCTGTCGCAGGCTCCTTCAGCCACTTTGCTTATAAATACTGGGGCAGCTTTGCCGGATTCGCTTCTGGCTGGAACTATTGGGTACTGTACGTTTTAGTTGCCATGGCAGAACTTACGGCTGTCGGCAAATACATTCAGTTCTGGTATCCGGAAATCCCCACCTGGGCTTCTGCCGCCGTATTCTTTGTGGTGATAAACGCCATCAACCTGACTAACGTTAAAGTGTTTGGTGAGATGGAGTTCTGGTTTGCCATTATCAAAGTTATCGCGGTGGTAGCGATGATCATCTTCGGCGGCTGGCTGCTGTTCAGCGGCAACGGCGGCCCGCAGGCAAGTGTTAGTAACCTGTGGGATCAGGGTGGCTTCCTGCCGCACGGCTTCACCGGGCTGGTGATGATGATGGCGATTATCATGTTCTCGTTCGGTGGTCTGGAACTGGTGGGGATCACCGCTGCAGAAGCTGATAACCCGGAGCAAAGCATCCCGAAAGCAACTAATCAGGTTATCTACCGCATCCTGATTTTCTACATTGGTTCGTTAGCCGTTCTGCTCTCACTGATGCCGTGGACACGGGTTACCGCTGACACCAGCCCGTTTGTGCTGATCTTCCACGAGTTAGGCGATACCTTTGTGGCAAATGCGCTGAACATCGTGGTACTGACGGCTGCGCTCTCCGTGTACAACAGCTGCGTATATTGCAACAGCCGTATGCTGTTCGGTCTGGCACAACAGGGTAACGCACCGAAAATGCTCGCTTCCGTCGATAAACGCGGCGTACCAGTAAATACCATTCTGGTATCTGCGCTGGTTACGGCATTGTGCGTACTGATTAACTACCTTGCCCCAGAGTCCGCTTTCGGACTGTTAATGGCGCTGGTGGTTTCTGCACTGGTTATTAACTGGGCGATGATTAGCCTGGCACATATGAAGTTCCGTCGCGCTAAGCAAGAACAAGGTGTGGCAACTCGTTTCCCTGCCCTGCTCTATCCGCTGGGTAACTGGATCTGCCTGCTGTTTATGGCGGCGGTACTGGTGATAATGCTGATGACGCCGGGGATGGCGATTTCGGTTTACCTGATCCCGGTATGGCTGGTTGTGTTAGGTATCGGTTATCTGTTCAAAGAGAAAACCGCAAAAGCTGTAAAAGCACATTAATCTCTCTACGCCCTCACCCGTTCTGGGTGAGGGCAGCAATATTTACACCAATGTCCCGTAAATCGTCAGTAGCGCAATCACCACCACAACCACGAACGAGGTTTTCTTCGCCATTGAAACCGCTGCTTTCGGTGTCTCAACCTTATCGACATGCGGTTCACGCGCCAGTGAGAACTGTGCCAGACGCGTTAACACCTGGTATTGCGATGTATGGAAATCGGTCAGTGAAGCAAACCAGGCTGGTAACGCTTTCTCACCGTGACCAATCAAGGCATAAACTACGCCCGCAAGGCGAACTGGCACCCAATCCAGTACATGAAGCACGGCATCAACCCCCGACTGTAAACGATGATGCGGCGTCTGGTAGCGCGCCAGCCAGTATTGCCATGCACGCAAGAATGCATAGCCCATCAGGGTAACGGGTCCCCAGATACCGCCTACAATTAGCCAGAACAGTGGCGCAAGGTAAAAACGAAAGTTAATCCACAGCAGGGCATTTTGCAGTTCACGCAAAAACTCACGCTCATCGCAGCCTGCGGGGACGCCATGAATCATGGTTAACTCGCCAGCCATCGTGGAACGGGCATGGCTGTCGTTACGAGAAGCTGCGGTCAGATAAGCATGATAATGGAGACGAACTTTTCCTGCGCCAATACACAACAAACCAATCAACAGCCACACCACCAGCGTCGGGACGTTGAACAATAGCCCATGCAACGCGCGCAACAGTAAAAAGGTCGCTCCCATCGCGATAATGGTCATTCCTAATGTGCGCCCCAGCGAGAAATGTTTCACCCGACGGAAAAACGCCTCGAGGCGGTGATCAAGCTGCCAGTGCTCGCCCAACTTAAACAGGCGCTCGAAAATTAACACCAGTAAGGTTGTAAACAGCGTCATGTTGTCTCCTTGCTGACCAGGGCGCGAAACCGTGCCCAATCAAAGGCAGGGCCAGGATCGGTTTTCCGATCCGGCGCAATATCACAATGGCCCGTCATATTACTGGCAATGGCTGGATAGCGATGAATCAATGCCCGCGTGACCGCCGCCAGTTGCTGATACTGCGCATCGGTATACGCCAGCGTATCAGTGCCTTCCAGCTCAATCCCAATGGAGAAATCATTACAGCGTTCGCGCCCCTGATACATGGAAACACCCGCATGCCAGGCGCGTTTATCGAAAGGAACATACTGGACAATTTCACCATCACGGCGAATCAAACAGTGAGCGGAGACGCGCAAATGGGCAATCTCTGCAAAGAAGGGATGTGCCTGCGGATCAATAGTTCCGGTGAATAATGCATCAATCCACGGACCGCCAAACTCGCCTGGCGGCAGGCTAATATTGTGCACCACCAGCAAGGTGGGAGTTTCGTCATCCGGGCGACAATCGTAATGTGGTGAGGGAACGCGGCGCGCGCCGACCAGCCACCCCTGTTCTAACAACATGCAGGATCTCCTTATATGTGGTGCTAATACCCGGTTCAGAGTAGCATGTTTCTACCTTATGATTCGTTAGCTATCTGGAGTTTTAACATGCCGCCTCGCCGCTATAACCCTGACACCCGACGTGACGAGCTGCTGGAACGCATTAATCTCGATATCCCCGGCGCGGTGGCCCAGGCGCTGCGAGAAGATTTAGGCGGAACAGTCGATGCCAACAACGACATTACGGCAAAACTTTTACCGGAAAATTCACGCTCTCATGCCACGGTGATCACCCGCGAAGAGGGCGTATTTTGTGGTAAACGCTGGGTTGAAGAAGTGTTTATTCAACTGGCAGGCGACGATGTCACCATTACCTGGCATGTGGATGACGGTGATGTCATTAACGCCAATCAACTCCTTTTCGAACTCGAAGGCCCATCTCGCGTGCTGTTAACCGGCGAACGTACTGCGCTTAATTTTGTACAAACTCTTTCTGGCGTAGCCAGTAAGGTTCGCCACTATGTTGAGTTGCTGGAAGGCACCGATACGCAGTTGCTGGATACGCGAAAAACCTTACCCGGCCTGCGTTCTGCCCTGAAATACGCGGTACTTTGCGGCGGCGGGGCTAACCATCGTCTGGGGCTTTCTGACGCCTTCCTGATCAAAGAAAACCATATTATTGCCTCCGGCTCAGTGCGCCAGGCGGTCGAAAAAGCGTCCTGGCTGCACCCGGATGCGCCAGTAGAAGTTGAAGTCGAGAATCTGGAAGAACTTGATGAAGCACTGAAAGCAGGTGCCGATATCATCATGCTGGATAACTTCGACACAGAACAGATGCGCAAAGCCGTTAAACGCACCAACGGCAAGGCGCTGCTGGAAGTGTCTGGCAACGTCACCGACAAAACGCTGCGCGAGTTTGCTGAAACGGGCGTGGACTTTATCTCCGTCGGTGCGCTAACTAAACACGTACAGGCGCTCGATCTCTCAATGCGTTTTCGCTAATTGCTGACAGATTTATCCGCTCCGTAGCGGGCGGATATTCTTCCCTTCCCTCCTTTCTTCGTAACGCCTCGCAAATTTTCTGTCTTTTGCTGCAACGTAATAAAAAACCTCTGAAGCCGCCTTCCCGTTTCGTTTTTTGCCCCTCGCCTGTGCTGATGGCGTTTGCCAAAGTAGCGCCAACCAAATCAAGGAGCGAAACAGATGGACAAGCAACGCGGTTTTACACTTATCGAACTGATGGTGGTTATTGGCATCATTGCCATTTTAAGCGCCATTGGTATTCCCGCTTATCAAAACTACCTGCGCAAAGCCGCACTTACCGACATGCTACAAACCTTTGTGCCTTACCGTACCGCCGTAGAATTGTGCGCGCTGGAACATGGCGGACTGGACACCTGCGACGGCGGCAGCAATGGCATCCCCTCGCCTACCACCACCCGCTATGTTTCAGCCATGAGTGTGGCAAAGGGCGTGGTGTCGCTGACCGGGCAAGAGAGTCTCAATGGGCTAAGCATCGTTATGACACCCGGTTGGGATAACGCTAACGGTGTCACCGGCTGGACGCGCAACTGCAATATTCAAAGTGACAGCGCATTGCAGCAAGCCTGCGAAGATGTCTTCCGCTTTGATGACGCCAACTAAGGAGCGGCGATGAATATTTCACAGCTCACCGCCCTGTGTTTGCGTTACCAGGGGGTCGTACTGGATGCCAGCGAAGAAGTGGTCCATGTTGCGGTGGTCGATGCCCCCTCACATGAGTTGCTGGACGCATTGCATTTCGCTACCACCAAACGTATTGAGATCACCTGCTGGACGCGCCAACAGATGGAAGGTCATGCCAGTCGCAAACAACAGACATTGCCCGTCGCCGTTCAGGAGAAACATCAGCCTAAAGCAGAATTGCTGGCTCATACGTTGCAATCTGCACTGGAACAACGCGCATCAGATATTCATATCGAACCAGCGGACAATAGCTATCACATCCGCTTGCGTATCGACGGCGTTCTGCATCCTTTACCTGATGTTTCACTGGATGCCGGAGTCGCTTTAACCGCCAGGTTAAAAGTGCTGGGAAGCCTGGATATTGCGGAACATCGCCTGCCGCAGGACGGGCAATTCGCTGTCGAACTGGCAGGGAACGCCGTCTCATTTCGTATTGCTACCTTGCCATGTCGCGGCGGTGAAAAGGTGGTATTACGGATGTTACAGCAGGTGGACCAGGCGCTGGACGTTAACACGCTGGGAATGCAACCATCACAACTGACGGACTTTACCCACGCCTTGCAGCAACCACAGGGACTGGTGCTGGTAACTGGCCCTACCGGCAGCGGCAAAACAGTCACGCTGTATAGCGCACTGCAAACGCTGAATACTGCCGATATTAATATTTGCAGCGTGGAAGATCCGGTTGAAATCCCCATCGCTGGGCTAAACCAGACACAAATCCATCCACGTGCTGGACTCACCTTTCAGGGCGTTTTGCGTGCGTTATTGCGCCAGGATCCTGACGTCATCATGATCGGAGAGATCCGCGATGGCGAAACGGCAGAAATTGCCATTAAAGCCGCACAAACGGGTCATCTGGTATTGTCCACGCTACACACCAACTCCACCTGCGAAACGCTGGTGCGTTTACAGCAAATGGGCGTTGCTCGCTGGATGCTCTCGTCGGCCCTCACTCTGGTAATAGCCCAGCGCCTGGTACGTAAACTTTGTCCGCATTGCCGCCAGCGGCAAGGGGAACCGATCCGCCTTCCGGACAATGTATGGTCATCTCCGCTGTCCCGCTGGCAGGCACCGGGTTGTGAACATTGCTACCACGGTTTTTATGGTCGTACCGCCTTGTTTGAAGTCCTGCCCATTACACCAGCCATACGCCAGCTTATTTCCTCTAATACTGAAGTTGAATCGCTGGAAACACACGCCAGGCGGACAGGTATGCGCACACTTTTTGAAAACGGCTGCCTGGCCGTGGAACAGGGCTTAACCACCTTTGAAGAGTTAATCCGCGTGCTGGGGATGCCGCATGGCGAATAAGCAACTCTGGCGATGGCATGGCATAACCGGCGACGGGAATGCGCAAGATGGGATGCAATGGTCAGAGAGCCGTGCTTTGCTACTTTTGGCTCTACAGCAGCAAAGGGTTACCCCACTGCACCTGAAGCGAATCAATATCAGTTCTGCACAGTGGCGCGGAGATAAAAGCGCGGAAGTCATTCATCAACTGGCGACGCTACTTAAAGCCGGGTTAACGCTTTCTGAAGGGCTGGCACTGCTGGCTGAACAGCATCCAAGTAAGCAATGGCAGGCATTGTTGCAATCGCTGGCGCACGATCTCGAACAGGGCGTGGCCTTTTCTAGTGCCTTATCGCCCTGGTCAGAGGTTTTTCCGCCGCTTTACCAGTCGATGATCCGCACGGGGGAAGTGACCGGTAAGCTGGATGAATGCTGCTTTGAACTGGCGCGTCAGCAAAAAGCCCAGCGCCAGTTGGCCGACAAAGTGAAATCAGCGTTACGTTATCCCATCATCATTTTAGCGATGGCAATCATGGTGGTTGTGGCAATGCTGCATTTTGTGCTGCCGGAGTTTGCCGCTATCTATAAGACCTTCAACACCCCACTACCGGCGCTAACGCAGGGGATCATGACGCTGGCAGACTTTAGTGGCAAATGGGGCTGGCTGCTGATAGTGCTCGGCTTTCTGCTAGCGATAACCAACAAACTGCTGATGCGTCGCCCTACCTGGCTTATTGCGCGGCAGAAATGGTTATTACGCATCCCGATAATAGGAGCCCTGATGCGGGGACAAAAACTCACGCAGATCTTTACGATTCTGGCGCTGACACAAAGTGCAGGGATTACTTTTTTGCAGGGAGTGGAGAGCGTCAGGGAGACGATGCGCTGCCCGTACTGGGCGCAACTTCTGACACAAATTCAGCATGATATCAGTAACGGTCATCCCATCTGGCTGGCGCTAAAAAATGCGGGGGAGTTTAGCCCGCTCTGTTTGCAGTTAGTGAGGACAGGAGAGACATCCGGGTCGCTGGATCTCATGCTGGAGAATCTTGCCCATCATCATCGGGATAACACGCTGGCGCTGGCAGATAACCTTGCCGCCTTACTGGAACCGGCGTTGCTGGTCATTACTGGAGGAATTATCGGTACGTTGGTGGTGGCAATGTATCTGCCAATTTTCCATCTGGGCGATGCGATGAGTGGGGTGGGATAATGCTGGCGTGTTGCTCCACGCCAGCATTGGGAGATTACAGATTATTGAAGATGCGGTTTTCTTGTTCCAGTACGCGGATAAACGTGGTGCGTTTGGTCAGCTCTTTCAGGCGTGAAGCCCCAACGTAGGTGCAGGCTGAACGCAGACCGCCTAAAATATCACGCGCGGTATTTTCAACCGGACCGCGCAGAGGAAGCTTAACGGTTTTACCTTCTGCAGCGCGATATTCCGCAACGCCGCCAACGTGACGTTTCATCGCAGACTCGGAGCTCATACCGTAGAACAGCATAAATTTCTCGCCGTTCTCTTCAACAATACGGCCGCCGCTCTCTTCGTGACCAGCCAGCATTCCGCCAAGCATTACGAAATCGGCACCGCCACCAAAAGCTTTAGCCACGTCGCCCGGTGTGGTACAGCCGCCATCGCTGACGATCATCCCGCCCAGACCGTGCGCGGCATCGGCGCATTCGATCACCGCAGAAAGCTGCGGATAACCAACGCCCGTTTTCACGCGAGTTGTACAAACAGAGCCAGGACCAATGCCAACTTTAACGATATCGGCACCGGAGAGGATAAGCTCCTCACACATTTCGCCAGTTACCACATTGCCTGCACAAATAGTTTTGGTCGGCCACGCTTCACGCGCCTTCGCAACAAACTGCACGAAGTGCTCAGAATATCCATTCGCAACATCAATACAAACGAAGTTTAATGCCGGGTTCAGGTCGAGAATTTGTTTGGTTTTTTCGAAATCGGCATCCGACGTACCGGTAGAAACCATCACATGTTTCAGCACATCAGCAGAAGAATTGTTGATAAACGCTTGCCACTCTTCAACAGTGTAATGTTTATGTACAGCGGTCAAAATATCGAAAGAAGCCAGTGCCGTAGCCATACTAAAAGTGCCTACGGTGTCCATATTTGCGGCGATAATCGGCACGCCGGACCAGCTTTGACCTGAATGTTTGAAGGTGAATTGACGTTCCAGTTCAACATCGGAACGGCTTTTAAGAGTAGAGCGTTTAGGGCGGATGAGGACGTCTTTAAAACCTAACTTCAGATCTTCTTCGATACGCATGTGCAGATTCCTGGGGTTAATGGCTATAAGGGTAAGAGCGCAACTCCAGTGACGCTATCATACGCACTAATCGATATGGCGCAAGACTGCGAAATTGTCTTTTTTTACGCTACAATCCCATAAATTTACCTGGTAAATAGTGGGCGAACGTTTCATCAATTTCGCTTTCGCGCGCTCTTTATTAACATTTTGATAATCATGATGAATTCCCAGGAATATAGATTATGAGGTATACAGTTGCCTTAACAGGCGGCATTGGCAGTGGCAAGAGTACCGTTGCAAATGCATTTGCTGACCTCGGAATTAATGTCATTGATGCTGATATTATTGCGCGTCAGGTGGTTGAACCAGGTACACCTGCACTGCGTGCCATTGCTGAACACTTTGGCGCGGATATGATTGCTGCTGATGGAACATTGCAACGTCGCGCCTTGCGCGAGCGGATCTTTGCCTATCCGGAAGAGAAAAACTGGCTTAATGCCCTGCTGCATCCTCTGATTCAGCAGGAGACGCAACGCCAGATCCAGCAAGCAACTTCACCTTATGTGTTATGGGTTGTGCCATTGCTGGTAGAAAACTCACTGTATAAAAAAGCGAATCGAGTGCTGGTGGTGGATGTCAGCCCAGAAACGCAGCTTAGGCGCACCATGCAGCGCGATGATGTTACTCGCGAGCATGTCGAACAAATTCTTGCTGCCCAGGCAACGCGCGAAGCCCGTCTTGCGGTGGCAGATGACGTCATTGATAATAACGGCACACCGGATGCTATTGCATCAGATGTTGCCCGCCTGCACGCACACTATTTGCAGCTCGCGTCGCAGTTTGTCTCACAGGAAAAAACTTAATGCAGACCCAGGTACTTTTTGAACATCCACTAAATGAAAAAATGCGTACATGGCTGCGCATTGAGTTTTTAATTCAACAACTCACCGTAAATTTGCCTATTGCTGACTACGCTGGTGCTCTGCATTTCTTCCGTAATGTTAGTGAATTGCTGGATGTGTTCGAGCGTGGAGAAGTTCGTACCGAACTACTGAAAGAGCTGGAACGTCAACAGCGTAAACTCCAGACCTGGATTGGTGTGCCTGGCGTGGACCAGACCCGTATTGAAGCATTAATTCAGCAGTTGAAGGCCACAGGTAGCGTGCTGATTTCCGCGCCGCGTATCGGGCAATTTCTGCGTGAAGACAGGATGATTGCCCTGGTGCGCCAGCGCCTGAGTATTCCCGGTGGTTGTTGCAGCTTTGATTTACCTACGTTGCATATCTGGTTGCATTTACCCCAGTCGCAGCGCGACAGTCAGGTAGAAACCTGGATTGCCAGCCTGAGCCCGCTGACACAGGCACTTACAATGGTGTTGGATTTGATTCGTCAGTCGGCACCGTTCCGCAAACTGACCAGTCTGAACGGTTTTTATCAGGATAACGGCGAAGACGCCGATTTGTTACGCCTGAATCTGGCACTCGATTCACAGCTTTATCCGCAAATATCCGGTCATAAGAGCCGTTTTGCCATTCGCTTTATGCCGCTGGACAGTGAAAATGGACAAGTACCGGAACGTCTGGATTTCGAATTGGCTTGTTGCTAAGGAGTAAAAATGTCAGAAACTATTACGGTGAATTGCCCCACCTGCGGGAAAACGGTGGTGTGGGGTGAAGTCAGCCCATTTCGGCCATTTTGTTCCAAACGCTGCCAGTTGATCGACCTCGGAGAATGGGCTGCTGAAGAAAAACGAATCCCCAGCAGTGGCGATCTTTCTGAGAGCGATGACTGGAGCGAAGAGCCAAAGCCGTGACATTTGTCTGATGCCGCACGTAGTCCTGATAAGACACGGTCAGCGTCGCATCAGACATCTTGTGCAAATGTCGGATGCGGTGTAAACGCCTTATCCGACCTACAAAACCTGATTTATCAACGAGTTAATAAACCTCGTAGGCCTGATAAGACGCGCCAGCGTCGCATCAGGCATCTCGTATAAATGTCGGATGCGGCGTAAACGCCTTATCCCACCTACGAAACCTGATTTATCAACGAGTTAACAAACCACGTAGGCCTGATAAGACGCGCCAGCGTCGCATCAGGCATCTTGTGCAAATGTCGGATGCGGCGTAAACGCCTTATCCGACCTACAAAATCTAATTTATCAACGAGTTAATAAACCTCGCAGGCCTGATAAGACGCGCCAGCGTCGCATCAGGCATCGTGTGTAAATGTCGGATGCGGTATAAACGCCTTATCCGACCTCCAGACACTTAAGCTTCGCAATTACCGGTTCATTGGCTGGCGGAAAATCTTCTGCATTGAGGCTGGCCAGCGCCATCCACTCACCGGGCTGTCCCTCTTTCCCCCACGGTTCCCCTTCCCAGCTTTCGACCAACCAGAACCACAGTGTGATATGCCTGTCAGAGAACTGATATTCCAGCTTTTCAAACAGCGAAAAACATTGCGGGGTAACCCCGACTTCTTCCTGAAGCTCCCGTACCATCGCTTGTTCTGCCGTTTCTCCCGTTTCTATTTTACCGCCCGGAAACTCCAGCTTATTTGCCATGTGCGCATCTGCGGCGCGACGGGTTATAAAGATTTCGTTGTTTTCGTTGCGAATAATACCTACCGCGATTTGCAGTTTTTTCATTGTCTTAAGCCTATAAAAAAGGCGCAGAATCCTGCGCCTTTTATTTCAACACTTAGCTTTTATTGCAGGCGACCATGGCACTGCTTGTATTTTTTACCAGAACCGCATGGGCAAGGATCGTTACGTCCAACTTTACGATCGCCGGTTTGCGCTGCCAGCGCAGCCGCAGCTGCAGAGTCGTCATCCTGATGGCTAAGCTGCTGCATTTGCGCTAAACGCTCAGCTTCCATACGACGCTGCTGCTCCAGTTCTTCAACTTCTTCCGGCATGCGTACTTGTACTTTGCTTAACGTGCTGATGACTTCATATTTCAACGATTCCAGCATCGCCGCAAACATGGAGAACGATTCACGTTTGTATTCCTGCTTCGGATCTTTCTGTGCATAGCCACGCAGGTGGATACCCTGACGCAGATAGTCCATCGCCGCCAGGTGCTCTTTCCACAGGGAGTCCAGCGTTTGCAGCATCACCCCTTTCTCGAAGTGACGCATCATCTCAGCGCCAACCACTTCTTCTTTACGGTGATACACTTCGATGGACTGCTCCAGAATACGCTCACGCAGCGTCTCTTCATGCAATTCTGGCTCTTTGTCCAGCCACTCGGCAATCGGCAAATCAAGGTCGAAGTCGTTTTTCAGACGTTCTTGCAAACCTGGAATGTCCCACATTTCTTCCAGTGACTGTGGTGGAATGTAGGCATCGATGGTTGCTTTGAACACATCTTCACGAATGCTGTTGATGGTTTCGCTCACATCGCTGACATCCAGCAGTTCGTTACGCTGGGAGTAAATGGCACGACGCTGATCGTTAGCTACGTCATCGTATTCCAGCAACTGTTTACGAATGTCGAAGTTACGGCTTTCAACTTTACGCTGAGCATTGGCAATTGCTTTAGTTACCCACGGATGCTCAATGGCTTCGCCGGGTTTCATACCCAGTTTACGCATCATGCCTGATACGCGGTCAGAGGCAAAAATACGCATCAGCGCATCTTCCATCGACAGGTAGAAACGGGAAGAACCGGCATCACCCTGACGACCAGAACGGCCACGCAGCTGGTTATCGATACGACGAGATTCGTGACGCTCAGTGCCGATGATATGCAGGCCACCTGCTTCCAGTACCGCGTCGTGACGCACTTGCCAGTCGGCTTTAATTTTTTCAATTTGCTCTGCGGTCGGGTTTTCCAGCGCGGCAACTTCTGCCTGCCAGCTACCACCAAGCACGATGTCAGTACCACGACCCGCCATGTTGGTCGCGATGGTCACCGCAGCCGGATAGCCCGCCTGAGCAACGATTGCCGCTTCGTTGGCGTGGAATTTAGCGTTCAGAACGTTGTGTTTGATACCGGCTTTGGTCAGCTCGTTTGATACCAGTTCCGATTTCTCGATTGAAATAGTACCCACCAGCACTGGCTGGCCTTTCGCAGTACGTTCTTTGATATCTTCAATGATCGCCTGAATTTTTTCCGCTTCGGTCATGTAGACCAGATCCGGCAGATCTTTACGAATCATCGGGCGGTTGGTCGGAACGACTACAGTATCCAGCTTGTAGATGGAACTGAATTCGAAGGCTTCGGTATCAGCCGTACCGGTCATCCCCGCCAGTTTTTCATACAGACGGAAGTAGTTCTGGAAGGTGATCGAAGCCAGTGTCTGGTTTTCGTTCTGGATCTGTACACCTTCTTTCGCTTCCACAGCCTGGTGCAGACCATCAGACCAGCGACGGCCCTGCATGGTACGACCGGTATGTTCGTCAACGATGATAACTTCACCATCTTTAACGATGTAATCGACATCGCGAGTAAACAGCGCGTGAGCACGCAGCGCCGCCGTTACGTGGTGCATCAGCATAATATTGGCCGGAGAGTACAGCGACTCACCTTCATCCATAATGCCTTCTTTCACCAGCAGCTCTTCAATAAGCACCAGACCACGTTCGGTCAGGTTCACCTGGCGAGATTTTTCATCCACCGAGAAGTGGCCTTCGCCCTGGAAGGTTTCGGAGTCTTCTTTTTCCTGACGGATCAGGTACGGAATGATTTTGTTTACGCGCTTATACATTTCCGAACTGTCTTCCGCCGGGCCGGAAATGATCAGCGGTGTACGCGCTTCATCGATCAGGATGGAGTCCACTTCGTCCACCAGCGCATAGTGCAGTTTACGCTGTACACGTTCTTCAGGGCTGAACGCCATGTTGTCGCGCAGGTAGTCAAAGCCGTATTCGTTGTTAGTACCGTAAGTAATGTCAGCCGCGTAAGCTTCACGCTTTGCCGGTGCTGGCATGCCCGGCAGGTTGATGCCGACGGTCAAGCCGAGGAATTCAAACAGCGGACGGTTGTTTTCTGCGTCACGTTGCGCCAGGTAATCGTTGACGGTAACAACGTGCACGCCTTTACCGGTTAATGCGTTCAGGTAAGCAGGCAGCGTTGCGGTCAGGGTTTTACCTTCACCTGTACGCATTTCCGCGATGCAACGTTCATTAAGTACCATACCGCCGAGCAGCTGTACGTCGAAGTGGCGCATGCCAAAAACACGCTTACTGGCTTCACGCACGACAGCGAAGGCTTCCGGAATCAAGTTTTCCAGCACTTCGCCTTTTTCCAGACGCGCGCGGAACTCTGCCGTTTTTCCTTTCAGTTCTTCGTCGGAGAGTTTTTCAATCTCCGGTTCCATGGCATTGATAATGTTGACGACTTTGCGCATCCGGCGCAGGGTACGATCGTTACGACTACCGAAAACTTTAGTTAATAATTTGATTAGCATAATAAAATCTCAAACACCCCGCATTGCGGAGTAAATAAAATGAAGTAAAGGTTTTTCGTTGTTAGCTGAGGCGTTGAGGGCCAGCACGGATGCCCTGCGCCTGGCTTATCCAGACGGGCGTGCTGAAGTTTGCTTGAGGGGTAAAATGCTCATAATCAATGCGATAACCATTTTCAGACCGCGTGCCTTCCTGGGTCAGCAGCGCGCTGAGCGTATCCAGTAAAGCAAGATGTTGCGCCTGAAGCGGTAAAGATTCCTCGGCAACGGGCAGCGTTTGCGGCGCCATTGCAAAGGAGAGATGGCGGATTACCGTGCGAATAGCATGTTGATGCCAGTAATCAACGGAATAGTTAGAGTTCGGGCGGCGCGTGTTTGCTTCCAGCAAGGCCAACTGACTAAAGTTAACTTTGGCTGAAGGCTCGTGATTGCGCGTTGTCGCTTTTGCGGGCGCGTTTGGCTCGGCGGCGTTGCTGAGCGCAGGCAAACCTAAACTCGCCGCGACCATCCCTAATAAGAGATGCGGCCAGAAGTAGCGTCTACCTAACTGTCGCCAGCGCGTCAGTATTCCACTCACGTTATTGCCATCCCGATCGTATTCAACGTTTTTAGCGCACAAATCTTATCATTAAAGCCAGAAGTCCACAGCAGTATTCAAGATAAGTAACACGTAAAAGTGCTTAAGAAAACAGCGTTCGCACCGATTTCTTACGACGCTGTAAAAAACTCAAAAAAAAACGACTGGGTCACCTGGCCGGAGAGAGTGCCAGATTTGCCAGTCGAATTTTATACGACAGTATAGATGTCGTTATGCCAGTACGGCTGAAGGCGCTTTGAAGGCCAACGGCAGTTCTGCGTCGTCCTGGAAGGTCACATATTCCCAGGCTTCCTGTTTCGCCAGGACAGCCTGCAACAGTTTGTTATTCAGTGCATGACCGGATTTATAAGCGGTAAATGCGCCGATAATGTTGTGACCACACATGAACAAATCACCGATCGCGTCGAGCATTTTGTGACGCACAAACTCGTCTTCAAAACGCAGGCCGTCTTCGTTCAGTACGCGATAATCGTCAACAACGATGGCACAATCGAAGCTGCCGCCCAGGCACAGGCCACGGGACTGCAGATATTCGATATCACGCATGAAACCAAACGTACGCGCACGGCTGATCTGGCGCATAAACGCATCAGCAGAGAAGTTCATCGCATAGCGTTGATTGCTGGAATCGATTGCCGGATGGTTGAAATCGATGGTGAAGTCCAGCGAAAAACCATTGTACGGCTTAAATTCAGCCCACTTATCGCCATCTTCGACGCGAACAGTCTCTTTGATGCGAACAAATTTCTTGGCGCAGTTCAGCTCGTCGATACCAGCATCAAGCAGCAGGTAAACAAACGGAGCGGCACTGCCGTCCATGATTGGGATTTCCGGCGCGTTAACTTCGATAACAATGTTATCGATGCCTAAGCCCGCGAGCGCTGCGTTCAGGTGCTCAACAGTTGAAATCCGTACATCATGCTCGTTGACCAGACACGTACAGAGCATGGTATCACGCACAGATTTGGCATCGGCCGGGAAATCTACCGGTGGATTCAAGTCGGTGCGACGATAGATGACCCCGGTGTTGGCCGGCGCAGGGCGTAAGGTCAGGGTGACTTTCTTGCCGGTATGTAAACCGACACCCGTCGCCTGAACGATACGTTTAAGTGTCCTTTGTTTGATCATCGTATTATCTCGCCAAATTATCTATCCAACCGAAGTGTACTATACATTCGGCAGGCCAGTTTAGCACAAAGAGCCTCGCAACCCAAATTCCAGCTAATTCTTAGTCAGCTTGCTTACGCAGGAATGCCGGGATATCCAGATAATCCGGCTCTTTCACGGTTTGTGGCGTATTGTCGTTCACCACTTTGGCCACGGGCTTCTGCTCTTGCGTCAGCGGCGCCATACCATGCTGCTGGTAGCGATCCATCACTGGCTGTTGAACTTGCTTATTGGTCACGAGGGTGATTTCAGGACGTTTGTCCATACCGATACCGGTAGCAACCACGGTTACACGCAGTTCATCGTTCATATCCGGGTCAAGAGAAGTACCGATAACCACGGTCGCGTTGTCCGAAGCAAATGCACGGATGGTGTTACCTACGGTTTCGAACTCATCCAGACGCAGGTCGAAGCCCGCAGTGATGTTAACCAGCACGCCGCGCGCGCCAGACAGGTCGATATCTTCCAGCAGCGGAGAAGAAATTGCCATTTCGGCCGCTTCTTCCGCACGGTCTTCACCGCTCGCCACGCCAGAACCCATCATTGCGTAGCCCATTTCAGACATCACGGTACGTACGTCTGCAAAGTCCACGTTCATCAGACCCGGACGAGTAATCAGTTCGGCGATACCCTGAACCGCGCCTTTCAGCACATCGTTAGCTGCGCCAAACGCGTCCAGCAGGGAGATACCGCGGCCCAGAACTTTCAGCAGTTTGTCGTTCGGGATTGTGATCAGTGAGTCCACATGTTTGGATAATTCAGTGATCCCCTGCTCCGCAAATGCCATACGCTTCTTGCCTTCAAAGTTGAAAGGCTTGGTCACGACAGCAACGGTCAGAATACCTAAATCTTTAGCCACTTCAGCAACAACCGGCGCTGCACCTGTACCGGTACCACCGCCCATGCCCGCTGCAATAAAGACCATGTCTGCACCTTCCAGCGCCGCACGCAGTGCATCACGATCCTCATCAGCCGCATTACGGCCAACTTCTGGATTAGCGCCAGCTCCCAGTCCTTTGGTGATACCACTACCGATCTGAATCGTCTGCCCAACCGCCGTTTTACGCAGCGCCTGTGCATCGGTATTTACCGCGAAAAATTCAACACCTTCAATGCGCTCACGCACCATGTGTTCAACAGCATTACCGCCGCCGCCGCCGACGCCGATGACTTTAATCACCGCGTCGTTGGTAAGTTCCATTGGTTCAAACATAGTTTCTCTCCGATATGTGCCTGTCGCCTGAGGCCGTAATCACCGCCGGCCTCATAAAAATTAAAATTCTTTTCGCAGCCAACTATTGAGTCGCTTGATCCACGAGCCAACAGATGCTGTAACACGTTTTTCAACTTCCGCTTCACCGTTAAGATGTGACTCTTTCCCGTAATGAAGCAATCCCACTGCCGTTGAATAATACGGCTCCTGAGCGTAATCCGTTAAACCGGTGATATTCAGCGGCGCGCCGATACGCACCTGCGTATGAAACACGCGTTGAGCGCAGGCGGCAAGACCTTCGATCTGCGCCGCGCCACCGGTTAATACAATACCCGCAGCCAGGTGATGCTTTACGCCTTGTTGGCGAAGCTTTTCCTGCAGCTGCAATATCTCTTCGTTGACCAGGTTGAGCAGCTCGGTATAGCGCGGCTCAATCACCTCCGCCAGCGTCTGACGTTGCAGACTACGCGGCGGACGACCACCTACACTCGGCACTTCCACGCTCTCGTCTTTACCGACGATGGAACCCAGCGCGCAGCCATGACGAACTTTAATCGCTTCGGCGTCGCTTGGCGGTGTGCCAAAGGCATAAGCGATATCACTGGTCACGACATTGCCAGCATAAGGAATTACCTTGGTGTGACGCAATGCCCCGCCAGTATAAACGGCGATATCCATTGTACCACCACCGATATCGACGACGCAGACGCCCAGTTCACGTTCGTCTTCCGTCAATACCGAATAACTTGATGCCAGTCCGGCAAATATCAGTTGGTCAACTTTCAGGCCACAACGTTCAACGGCTTTCACAATGTTTTTTGCCATATCGTTGTGACATGTGATCAGGTGCACTTTTGCCTGCATACGCACGCCAGAAAGTCCTACCGGATTTTTGATCCCTTCCTGATAGTCAATCGCATACTCTTGCGGGATCACATGCAGCACACGATGTTCATCACGCACGCGCACCGATTTCGCGGTATGGACGACATTTTCTACATCTTCTTGTGTCACTTCTTCTTCAGAAATAGGCACCATACCAATTTCATTCTGGCAGCTGATGTGCTTACCAGAAAGCGCCAGATATACCGAAGAGATCTGACAATCTGCCATCAATTCTGCCTGGTCAATGGCGCGCTGTACGCACTTGACCACGGATTCGAGGTCGTTCACCCCGCCTTTATCCATACCACGTGACGGGCAGCTGCCCACACCAATGATATTGACCATACCGTCGGGCAGAACTTCCCCTACTAAAGCGGCAACCTTCGCGGTACCAATCTCCAGTCCTACTACCAGTTTTC
This sequence comes from Escherichia sp. E3659, assembly GCF_005781135.1. Taxonomy (NCBI): domain Bacteria; kingdom Pseudomonadati; phylum Pseudomonadota; class Gammaproteobacteria; order Enterobacterales; family Enterobacteriaceae; genus Escherichia; species Escherichia sp. E3659. The sequence continues at coordinate 118,787 of NZ_VATQ01000015.1, forward strand.
TGTCCGTCGCCTTGATCATTGTTGTTCTGCCTGTGCCTGATTTTGTTGCTGAGTAGATTCCTCTGGCGGCAAGGGCGCCCAGCCGACTGCCGCACCAGAGTCATAACGCAAATCAACGTAGCTAATCCGTTTGCCATCGGTTTGCGCCTGCTGCTGTAAAACCGGATAAAGTTCTACAAAGCGAGCCAAACGTTTCATCGTATCGCCCCGGCCAAGATTGAGCTTAATATCGTTATTCAGCGTCAACTGCCAGGAACGCCGCGCGGTCATCGCCGCTTCCTTCAGAGTAAATCTGTCCTTTGCCAGCATCTGCCCCATTTCGCGATAACCCTGCAACACTTCATTTGCGCTGCCTTCCGGACCATACAACATTGGGAGCACCTGCTTGCTGGTGCGATCTGGCGGAACGCTGAAGGTGTTTCCTTCGGCGTCAACCATATGCTGATCATTCCAACGCGCAATCGGCACATATTCAACCAGATGAATCTTCAATTCATCAGGCCACTGCTTTCTGACGCTCACCTGCTTAATCCACGGCAGGCGTTGTTCAATTTGCGTCTGGATGATGTTTACATCCTGGGTCATAAAGGTACCTGGCTCACCCAATGCCAGGATCGACTGCCGGATATCGTCATTACGCGTGTAATGGCGTTCACCGGTCAACACCAGCTTTGAGAGCGGCAGGCGTTGCGCATCTTCCATCCAGCCCAACACGACCCAGCCGCTCACCAACACTGTCGTTAAAACGGTCAGCAGGAAAAGGATCCCCGCCAGACGCGTTCCATTATTGCGGTGAGAAGAAATCTCTTCTTCACTGTTTCGCGTGTTCAGAGCAGCCTGCGACATATTAGTCCGCCAGTTCCAGAATTCGTACTACCAACTGCGAGAAGCTCATACCCGCCTGACGTGCCGCCATTGGCACCAGACTGTGACTGGTCATACCCGGTGAGGTATTAGCTTCCAGCAGATAAAACTGTCCATCACTGTCCAGCATGACGTCTATACGCCCCCATCCTTTGCATCCTAAAGTCGTCCATGCTTTCAGCACTAATGCCTGCAAATTTGCCTCTTGAGCCACTTCTAAACCTGCCGGGCAGAAATACTGTGTCTCATCAGAGAGATACTTCGCCTCATAATCATAGAAGGTTCCAGCGGGTTGAATACGTATTGACGGTAAAATTTCTTCACCGAGTATCGCAACCGTGAACTCCGGCCCACTTAGCCATTTTTCAATCAATACTTCTTCATCGTGCTGAAATGCCAATCTTAATGCATCTTGCAGAGCATTTTCTGCTACTACTTTTGACATTCCCACACTGGAACCTTCGCGGCTCGGCTTGACGATAAGCGGCAAACCTAAGGCAGAAATTTCTGCTAACTGCTTATCACTAATGCCTTTTTCAAACTCTGCGCGGGTTAATGCTACCCACGGCGCTACCGGTAAACCAGCGCCCTGCCAAAGCAGTTTGCTGCGTAGTTTATCCATTGAAAGCGCAGATGCCATCACTCCACTGCCGGTATAAGGCAAGCCCATCAGCTCGAGCATACCCTGCAGCGTGCCATCTTCACCACCGCGACCGTGCAGAGCGATAAACACTTTCTGAAAGCCCATCGACTTCAGTTGCGTTACGTCGATTTCTTTCGGGTCGACAGGATACGCGTCAATACCGCCTTCACGCAGCCCAGCTAACACTGCCGCGCCAGAATTCAGAGAAACTTCCCGCTCTGCGGAGGTCCCGCCCAACAGGACCGCGATTTTATCAGTCATGTTGTTCTTCCTCCGTAGTTTGCGGCTTCAGTTTGATTTCAGCTAAAGATCGGGCAATTTTTCCGATATTTCCTGCCCCCTGAACGAGGATCAGGTCGTTACCAGTTAATACTGGAGCTAACATCTCGGCCACCTGCGCCGGGTCCGGCACCAGAATCGGATCAATTTTCCCACGGCCACGGATTGTACGACACAACGAACGACTGTCCGCTCCCGGAATAGGCGCTTCGCCTGCCGGATACACTTCCAGCATCAGCAGGGTATCCACCTGAGTCAGCACATTGGCAAAATCGTCATACAGGTCGCGCGTACGGGTGAAACGGTGCGGCTGAAACAGCATCACCAGGTTTTTATCCGGCCAACCTGCACGCGCCGCTTTAATAGTCGCGTCCACTTCGGTCGGGTGGTGACCATAGTCATCAACCAGCATTGCCGTACCGCTTTTACCATTCACGGGTTCCAATGGAAATTCACCAAGGAAATCAAAGCGGCGTCCGGTCCCCTGGAAACTCTCCAGCGCACGCAAAATAGCCTCGTCTTCAATCCCCTCTTCCGTGGCGACCGCAACGGCAGCGGCAGCATTCAGGGCATTGTGACGACCTGGCGCATTCAGTGTAACGCGCATTGGCTCTTTGTCCTGACGCAGCAGCGTAAAGTGTCCCTGCGGGCCAATCTGCTGATAATCTTCCACACGCACGTCAGCATCTTCGCTGAAGCCATAAGTGGTGGTTTGACGGCCTACACGCGGTAACAATTCGCGAATTACCGGATCGTCAACACACATCACCGCACGACCGTAAAACGGCAGGTTGTGCAGAAAATTAATAAAGGTCTGTTTTAAATTCTCAAAGTCGCCCTGGTAGGTATCCATATGGTCGGCTTCGATATTAGTGACAATCGCTACCATCGGTTGCAGATGCAGGAACGACGCATCGCTTTCATCCGCTTCAGCAATCAGGTAACGACCGTGACCTAAACGTGCATGAACACCCGCCGCTTTTACCAGCCCACCGTTCACGAAGGTCGGGTCGAGGCCCGCTTCTGCGTAGATGCTGGAAACCATCGCGGTGGTCGTGGTTTTGCCATGCGTCCCGGCAATGGCGATGCCATGACGAAAACGCATTAACTCAGCCAGCATTTCAGCACGACGAATAACCGGAATACGAGCCTCATGAGCGGCAACAATTTCCGGGTTATCGGCGGAAATCGCGCTGGAAACTACGACCACACTGGCATCACGCACGTTTTCCGGGCGATGGTTGAAGTAAATCGTCGCTCCCAGATTCGTTAACTGTTGCGTGACTGGGTTTGGCGCTAAATCGGAACCACTGATCTGATACCCTTCATTGGCCAGAACTTCGGCAATACCGCCCATACCGGCACCACCGATGCCGACAAAGTGTATGTGCCGAACGCGACGCATTTCAGGCACGATGTAACGCAGTTTTGCCAATTGTTGTGTATTCATTCTTTACGCCATTAACTTCTCAAATTCATACGATGCAAAAGGCATCGCTACGATTACGCCCGGGCAGCCCGACTCACTTCATTTGCCACTCGCTCGGTGGCATCCGGAATGGATGCAGCTCGGGCGCGTTCTGCCATGGTTAATAAGGTTTCTCGCGACCACCCGGCCAGGGTGTTGGCGACGGCATCCACAGTAAGCTGCGGCTGCTCGATAATTTTGGCCGCGCCCGCTTTTTCCAGCGGCAGCGCATTCCAGTACTGTTGGCGGTCTTTATGTTGAAACGGCACAAACAACGCCGGTAGCCCTGCCGCAGCGATTTCACTCACCGTCAACGCGCCAGAGCGGCAAACGACGACATCCGCCCACGCATAGGCCGCCGCCATATCATCAATAAATTCCGTCACTTTATGCTGCGGTTGCCCCGCTTCGGCATAAGCATGTTCAACGGTTTGTTGCGAACCTTTGCCGCTCTGATGCCAGATAGTGACTGAATCACCCAGCTTTGCTGCAACCTGCGGCATTGTCTGGTTAAGGATGCGCGCTCCCTGGGAACCACCCACCACCAGAACACGAACCGGACCTTCACGGCCAGCCATACGCTGCTGTGGCAACGGCAGCGCCAGCACATCAGTACGCACCGGGTTACCAACAACTTCGGCATCAGGGAAAGCCCCCGGAAACGCCTGCATGACTTTGGTAGCAATTTTCGCCAGCCATTTATTGGTCAAGCCAGCAATGCCGTTTTGTTCGTGAAGTACGACCGGAATGCCTAACGACCATGCTGCCAGACCACCAGGCCCGGAAACATAACCGCCCATACCGAGCACCACATCGGGCTTGTAAGCTTTCATAATCGCCCGCGCCTGACGCCAGGCGTTAAAGATCCGCAGCGGAGCCGCGAGCAACGCTTTAATACCCTTGCCGCGCAGACCAGAAATACGAATAAAGTCGATCTCGATACCGTGCTTCGGCACTAAGTCCGCTTCCATACGATCGGCAGTACCCAGCCAGCGAACTTGCCACCCCTGGGCCATTAAATGGTGTGCAACAGCCAGTCCCGGGAACACATGCCCGCCAGTACCGCCTGCCATCACCATTAATCGCTTCCCTTTACCACTCATCGAGAACCTCGTACAAACGCCTGCGCTTTCTCCAGACGTGTTTCATAATCAATACGTAACAGCATCATGATGGCTGTCGACATAATCAGTAAGCTCGAACCACCGTAACTGATCAGCGGTAATGTCAGACCTTTAGTTGGCAACATCCCCGCTGCCGCGCCTACGTTAACCAGCGCCTGGAAGCTAAACCAGATACCTATTGAACAGGCGAGAAAACCGGAAAAACGGTGGTCAATTTCTAACGCTTTACGGCCAATCGACATCGCACGAAAAGCGACGAAGAATACCATTAAAAGTGCTAGCACCACACCGACATAACCCAATTCTTCGCCGATAATGGCGAAAATGAAGTCAGTGTGCGCTTCTGGCAGATACTCCAGTTTTTGTACCGAATTGCCTAAACCTTGCCCCCACAGTTCGCCACGACCAAACGCCATCAGGGATTGCGTTAACTGATAGCCGCTACCGAAGGGATCTTCCCACGGGTTCCAGAACGCAGTAACACGGCGGATACGGTACGGTTCGGCGAGGATCAGCAACACAACTGCTGAAATCCCCATGCCGATAATGGCAATGAACTGCCACAATTTAGCCCCCGCCAGGAACAACATCGCCAGTGTGGTGACGAACAATACGACTACTGTACCAAGGTCTGGCTGTGCCAGCAGTAACACTGCAAGCACCAGAATTACGCCCATCGGTTTCAGGAAGCCGCGCAGGTTGTTACGTACTTCGTCGCCTTTGCGCACCAGATAGTTGGCGATGTAACAAAACAGCGACAGCTTGGTCAGCTCCGCAGGCTGAATACGCAGCAGGCCGAGATCGATCCAACGTGATGCCCCTTTAACTGAGCTACCTACCACCAGCACGATCATCAGCAGGATGATTGATCCAAGCAGCATCGTGGCGCTGTAACGTTGCCAGAACTCCATCGGCAGACGCAGCGTAATGATCGCCAGAATGAACGCCAGGATCAGATAGACGCCATCACGCTTCGCGAAGAAAAACGGATCGTTGGTTAAGCGCTGCCCAATGGGCATTGACGCCGAAGTCACCATGATAAAGCCGATCGCCGCGAGGCCGAAGGTCAGCCAAAGCAAGGTGCGATCGTACATGATCAGGCTGTCGGTATCTTTTTCCCGCGAGCCCATCACCCAGCCTTTAAGCGCCGTGGAGATCCAGACCAGGATACTGAGTCCTGGCAGGCGCGGCATTTTCAGGCGAGGGAGAGATAAACGCATCAACCTAACTCCTTCGCCAGACGGGCGAACTCATTGCCCCGTTGTTCAAAGTTCTTGAACTGATCGAGGCTGGCACAGGCTGGTGACAACAGCACCATATCCCCTGGCTGCACGCGTGGCGCCAGCAAGAGCATCGCCTGCTCCATGGTTTCGGTTTGCTCTGCCACTTCCGGGCGCAGTGCCGCTAACTGGGCGCCATCACGCCCAAAACAGTACAAACGCACGTTGTCGCCATTCAGATAGCGCGCCAGTGGACTGAAATCCGCCGATTTGCCATCACCACCCAGCAATAAATGCAGCGTACCGTCTACCTGCAAGCCGTTCAGCGCCGCCTCTGTACTCCCGACGTTGGTAGCTTTCGAATCGTTAATCCAGCGCACGCCGTTATGCTCCAGCACCACTTCAAAACGATGCGGCAGACCAGTAAACGTGGTTAACGCTTTCAGGCTGCTGGCGCGCGGTAACCCTGCGGCATCAGCCAGCGCCAGCGCTGCCAGCGCATTGGTATAGTTATGTTGCCCGGAAAGTTTCATCTCTTTCACGTTCAACACTTTCTCGCCTTTCACACGCAGCCAGGTTTCGCCCTGCTGATGATTCAGGTGGTAGTCACCCATGTTGACGCCAAAGCTGACGCAACGTTCATCCGCACCGCGAATCGGCATCGTTAAGGCATCATCGGCATTGACGACACAAACTTTCGCATTTTCGTAAATGCGCAGTTTTGCCGCACGATATTGCTGCAATCCAAACGGATAGCGATCCATATGATCTTCAGTCACGTTCAGAATGGTCGCCGCCACCGCCTGTAAGCTGGAGGTGGTTTCCAGCTGGAAGCTCGATAGTTCCAGCACGTACAGTTCGCACTCGGCATCCAGCAACATCAACGCAGGCAGGCCAATGTTGCCCCCCACGCCGACGTTAACACCTGCTGCTTTCGCCATTTCGCCCACTAAGGTGGTGACAGTGCTTTTGCCGTTAGAACCGGTGATCGCCACAATCGGCGCCTGCGCTTCGCGGCAGAACAGTTCGATATCGCCAACAATTTCAATTCCGGCATCGGCAGCGGCGCTTAAAGATGGATGCGCCAGCGCAATACCGGGGCTAGCGACGATCAGATCGGCTGCCATCAGCCACTCGTCATTAAGACCGCCAGTGTGACGTTCCACCGCTTCGGGTAATTTATCCAGGCCAGGCGGTGTCATACGTGTATCCATAACGCGCGGCGTCACGCCGCGAGCAAGGAAAAAGTCCACGCAGGAAAGCCCGGTGAGGCCCAGGCCGATAATAACGACATTTTTACCCTGGTAATCAGCCATGATTAACGTACCTTCAGCGTTGCCAGACCAATCAGGACCAGCATCAGCGAAATAATCCAGAAGCGCACAATGACGCGCGGTTCCGGCCAACCTTTCAGTTCATAGTGGTGATGAATCGGCGCCATGCGGAAAATACGTTGCCCGCGCAGTTTAAAGGAGCCGACCTGCAAAATAACCGACAGGGTTTCAACCACAAACACACCGCCCATAATCACCAGCAGGAATTCCTGACGCAGCAGCACAGCGATAATGCCCAGCGCGCCGCCTAATGCCAGAGAACCGACATCGCCCATAAAGACCTGCGCCGGATAGGTGTTAAACCACAAGAAGCCCAGCCCTGCCCCGACTATCGCGGTGCAAACAATAACCAGTTCCCCGGCGTGCCGCAGATACGGTATATGCAAGTAGCTGGCAAAGTTCATGTTGCCAGTTGCCCACGCCACCAGCGCAAAACCACCGGCGACAAATACGGTCGGCATAATCGCCAGCCCATCGAGGCCATCGGTCAGGTTTACCGCGTTACCGGTACCCACAATGACGAAGTAAGCCAGCAGGATGTAGAACAGCCCCAGCTGCGGCATCACATCTTTAAAGAACGGCACCACCAGCTGCGTTGCTGGCGTGTCTTTCCCGGCAAGATACAGCGCAAAGGCGACGCCCAGCGCGATCACCGACATCCAGAAATACTTCCAACGCGCAATCAGGCCTTTGGTGTCTTTACGCACCACTTTGCGATAGTCGTCGACAAAACCAATGATGCCGTAACCCACCAGCACCACAAGTACGCACCAGACGTACGGGTTGGAGGGGTAAGCCCACAGCAGTACGGAGATCACAATCGCCGTCAGGATCATAATCCCACCCATGGTCGGCGTACCGCGCTTACTAAAGTGCGATTCCGGGCCATCGTTACGAACGACCTGACCAAAGGAGAGTTTTTGCAAATGGGCAATCATACGCGGGCCCATCCACAATGAGATGAACAGCGCGGTCAGCAGGCTGACGATGGCGCGAAACGTCAGATAGGAAAAGACGTTAAAGCCGGAATAATATTTGACCAAATGTTCGGCCAGCCAAACTAGCATGTCCCATTCTCCTGTAAAGCGCGTACCACCTCTTCCATGGCGGCACTACGTGAACCCTTAACTAAAATCGTAATCACCTGTTGCTCTGCAATCAGTGATTTAAGACGCGCAATTAACGCGGATTTATCAGCAAAATGTTCGCCAACGCCGCTGGCGGTGCTGATAGCATGGCTTTGTTTACCCACGCTTAACACGCGGTCAATACCAGCCGCCTTCGCCGCTTCGCCCACCTGTACATGGCAGGCTTCGCTTTCAGCGCCCAGTTCCGCCATATCGCCCACCACCAGCACGCGGTAGCCAGGCATTTCAGCCAGAACCTGGACTGCTGCGGTCATTGAACCGACATTGGCGTTGTAGGAGTCGTCGAGCAGCAACTGGTTTTCCGCCAGTTGAATGGGGAACAGACGCCCGGGAACGGCTTTCAGATTTGCCAGCCCCGCTTTGATAGCATCAAGCGTTGCGCCCACGGACATGGAGAGCGCGGCGGCTGCCAGCGCATTCGCAATATTGTGACGCCCGGGCAACGGCAGCAGAACATCGACGCTACCCGTTGGGGTTTGTAGCGTAAATTCCGTACCGTGCGAAGTCACATGGATATTGGTGGCGGTGAAATCGCTGTTGGCGGCATTGGGTGAGAAACGCCACACTTTGCGTGAGCCAATTACGCTCTGCCAGTTCAGCCAGTCGTTGTTGTCGGCATTCATAATGGCGATACCGTTTTCCGGCAGGCCGGTAAAGATTTCGCCTTTCGCTTTTGCCACGCCAGCCAAAGAACCGAAACCTTCCAGATGCGCCGCCGCCAGGTTGTTGACCAGCGCCGCTTCTGGGCGAGTCAGGCTAACGGTCCAGGCAATTTCGCCCTGATGGTTCGCGCCAAGCTCAATTACCGCGTAATCGTATTCCGGCGTTAAGCGCAGCAGCGTCATTGGCACGCCGATGTCGTTGTTGAGATTGCCCGCGGTATAAAGCGTATTGCCGCACTGGCTTAAAATCGCCGCCGTCATCTCTTTAACGGAGGTTTTACCGGAGGAACCGGTCAGAGCAACCACGCGCGCCGGAACTTGCTGGCGAACCCATGCAGCCAGTTCACCAAATGCCAGACGCGTGTCTTTAACGATTAACTGCGGCAGGTCGATATCCAGTGGACGGCTGACCAGTAGTGCGCCCGCGCCGCCAGCTTTCGCCTGGTCGGCAAAATCGTGGGCATCGAAACGTTCGCCTTTCAGGGCAACAAACAGGCAGCCCGGCGTCAGTTTTCGCGTGTCAGTGGTTACAGCATCAAGGGTGATATCTGCCCCTTTTAGTTCACCGTTGAGAATATCGGTAAGTTGGCTAAGGGTTACGCTAATCATGCGATCACCCCCAGCAAACGCGCCACCGTGACGCGATCGGAGTAGTCCAGGCGCTGATTGCCAACAATCTGGTAATCTTCATGGCCTTTGCCCGCGACCAGCACCACATCGTTCTCTTTAGCCTGCATAACGGCGCAAGTCACCGCTTCGGCGCGGCCTTCCATCACTTTGGCATGTCCGGCATCTAACATTCCCGCCAGAATATCGTTGATGATGGCGCGCGGTTCTTCGGTACGCGGGTTATCGTCAGTTACTACCGCCACGTCAGCAAACTCTTCAGCAATCGCCCCCATCAGTGGACGCTTGCCTTTATCACGATCGCCGCCACAGCCGAAGACGCACCACAGCTTGCCTGCACAGTGCAGGCGCGCCGCCTGCAAGGCTTTTTCCAGTGCATCCGGGGTGTGAGCGTAATCCACAACCACCGTCGGTTTGCCCGGTGCAGTAAACACTTCCATACGTCCACAAACCGGTTGCAGACGCGCGGCGGTTTTTAACAGGTCAGCCAGCGGATACCCCAGTGCCAGCAGCGTCGCCAGCGCGAGCAGCAGGTTGCTGACGTTAAAAGCGCCCATCAGATGGCTTTCAATTTCGCCATCACCCCAGCTTGAGCTAAAGCGAATGGTTGCGCCGCTGTCGTGATAGTTCACGTCGGTCGCTTTCAACCAGCGGCCATGACAGTTCAGATTGATATGGTCTTCCATCGACACCGCAACTGCATCCGGCAGTTTTGCCAGCCAGCGGCGGCCTACTTCGTCATCGGCGTTGACTATCGCCTGACCGCAATGATGTTCAGAATAAAGCAGCCATTTTGCGGCTTCGTAATGTTCCATATCACCGTGATAATCAAGGTGATCGCGGCTTAAGTTGGTAAAGACCGACGCCGCGAATTTCAATGCTGCCACACGGTGTTGTACCAGCCCATGGGAGGAAACTTCCATTGCGCAAAAAGTCGCGCCCTGATCCACCAGCCCCGCCAGCTCATGCTGAACGTCGACTGCCGAACCGGTCGTGTTTTCCGTCGGAATAACTTTACCCAGCAGGCCGTTACCTACGGTCCCCATCACCGCGCTGGTTTCACCAAGCAACTGACTCCACTGCGCCAGAAGCTGGGTAGTGGTGGTTTTGCCGTTGGTACCCGTTACGCCCACGAGACGTAAATTGTCAGAGGGTTCATGGTAAAAGCGGCCCGCCAGCGCTGATAAACGCTCATTGAGCTGGCTGAGATAGATGACCGGTACGCCGTGCATTTCACGGATTTCACCATCGGTCGCCTCATCTTTCGCCTCTGCAATAATGGCAGCCACACCTTGCGCTATCGCCTGCGGGATATATCGACGCCCGTCCGCCTGATGACCTACTACAGCTACAAAAAGATCGCCCGACGCAGCCACACGGCTGTCGAGTGTCATCTCTCGCAGTGCTCTCGAAGGTGCGTTTGGCACCCACGGAGCAAGAAGGTCGCGCAAATTACGATCTGCCACCTGTCCCCTCGCCTTGATTAATCACAAATTCGTTTTTATCACCCGTTGTCAGCGCATCCGGTTCGATGTTCATGGTGCGCAATACGCCGCCCATGATGGCACCAAAGACCGGCGCGGAAACGGCGCCGCCGTAGTATTTACCCGCCTGCGGATCGTTGATAACAACAACCAGCGCGAAGCGCGGCTGACTCGCAGGCGCAACGCCTGCGGTATAAGCAATATATTTATTGATGTAGCGACCATCCGGCCCGACCTTTTTCGCGGTACCGGTTTTAATGGCGATACGATAGCCTTTAATCGCCGCCTTCACGCCACCGCCGCCCGGTAGTGCCACGCTTTCCATCATATGCACCACAGTGCGGACAATGGATTCCGGGAAGACACGTTCACCAGGAACCGGGGGGTCAACCTTGGTAATCGACAGCGGGCGATAGATGCCATAGCTGCCGATGGTTGCGTAGACTCGCGCTAACTGTAACGGTGTTACCATTAGCCCGTAGCCGAAAGAGAAGGTGGCCCTCTCTATGTCAGACCACCGTTGTTTTTGAGGATATAAGCCACTGCGTTCTCCGACCAACCCCAAATTGGTCGCTTTTCCCAACCCAAAACGTGAGTAAGTATCTACTAACGCTGAGGACGGCATCGCTAACGCCAGCTTGGAAACACCGACGTTACTCGACTTCTGTAATACCCCGGTCAGGGTTAATTCGCTATAGCGCGCCACGTCTTTAATTTCGTGGCCGTTAATTCGATAAGGAACGGTATTAAGCACCGAGTTTTCTCGCACCACACCACGTTGCAACGCGGTCATCACCACCATCGGTTTAACAGTAGAGCCCGGTTCAAACACGTCGGTAATGGTACGGTTACGCATCGCCTCTTTTGGCGTGCCACTCAGATTGTTGGGGTTGTAAGACGGGCTGTTGGCCATCGCCAGCACTTCGCCGGTGTTGACATCCACCAGCACGGCGCTACCGGATTCAGCCTTGTTAAAGGCCACGGCGTTGTTCAGTTCGCGATAAACCAGCGCCTGCAGGCGTTCATCAATACTCAATGCCAGGTTGTGCGCCGCCTGGCTGTCGGTAGAAGAAATATCTTCGATTACACGGCCATAGCGATCTTTACGCACAATACGTTCGCCCGGTTGCCCGGTAAGCCATTTATCAAAACTTTTCTCGACGCCCTCAATCCCCTGGCTATCGACGTTGGTAAAGCCAATGAGGTGAGCGGTCACTTCGCCAGACGGGTAGTAACGGCGAGATTCTTCGCGCAGATGAATCCCCGGCAGCTTCAGTTTTTTGATGTATTCAGCCATGTCAGGGTTAACCTGACGCGCCAGATAGATAAAGCGCCCTTTCGGGTTAGCATTAATGCGGGCGGAAAGTTGATCCAGCGGAATATTGAGCGCGTTAGCCAGCGCCTTCCAACGGTCGCCGACGCTGATGCCGCCGGCTTCATGCACTTCTTTCGGGTCGGCCCAGATCGCTTTTACTGGCACACTCACTGCTAACGGGCGACCAGAACGGTCGGTAATCATGCCGCGGGAGGTGGAGACTTGCTGAACGCGAAGAGAGCGCATGTCGCCCTCTTTCACCAGCATATCCGGGGAGATTACCTGCAACCAGGCAACGCGCCCCAGCAGGAAAGCCAGTGCCAATAAAATACAGCCGCATAACAACGCAAAACGCCAACTGATAAAGTTGGCATGTTCTTCCTGACGTTTTGGTTTCTGCGTTTTCGCCGCTGCTTTCATGCGTCGCGTTTATCCTTATTTTTGCACTACGATATTTTCTTGTGATGGATCAACATGCTGCATTTGCAGCTTCTCCGTGGCGATCCGTTCCACCCGGCTATGGTCGCCAAGCGCATTCTCTTCAAGAATGAGGTTGCGCCATTCAATGTCTAAAGCGTCTCGCTCCAGCACCAGTTGTTCGCGCTGAGCGGTGAGCAAACGGGTATGGTGCGCCGTGGTCACCACAGTCACCGCCGTCAAAATAATGCAAATGAACAGGCAGAGCGGCAGCTTCCCAAACCGCAAAAGATCGTCACCGATAACGCCAGGCAAGGCATGGCGCTCGTGGCTTCCCATCGATCCTTTAACTTTGCTGAGGGCTTCTGTCACTCTGCTGATCATGCGTTCGTCCTCTCTGCAATACGCAGAACTGAACTACGGGCACGAGGGTTCTCTGCCACCTCTTCTTCGCCCGGCATCAACTTACCTAGTGCTCGCAACTGACGGCCACCCAGTTTTTTGAGCTGCTCTTCAGTCATCGGTAACCCTGCCGGAACTTGTGGACCGCGACTGTTTTCACGCATAAAGCGTTTCACAATACGATCTTCCAGCGAATGAAAACTGATGATCGAAAGCCGCCCACCTGGGGCCAGCACGTTAAGCGAGCTTTTTAGCGCCTGCTCTATCTCCTCCAGTTCACTGTTCACCCAAATGCGCACCGCCTGGAAGGTACGGGTCGCGGGATGTTTGAATTTGTCTTTCACCGGCGTTGCGGCAGCAACGACTTCTGCCAATTCTTTAGTGCGGGTCATCGGCTGTTCGCGGTTACGCTCGACAATGGCGCGTGCAATACGTTTAGCAAAACGCTCTTCGCCATAGGTTTTTAATACCCAGGCAATATCGGATTCTTCTGCGGTTTGTAGCCATTCGGCGGCAGACTGACCGCGCGTCGGGTCCATACGCATGTCCAACGGGCCATCGCGCATAAAGGAAAAACCGCGTTCAGCATCATCGAGTTGCGGTGAAGAGACGCCAAGATCGAGCAGAATGCCGTCGATCTTGCCGATAAGATCGCGCTCGGCGACATATTCGCCCAGCGCAGAGAAAGGTCCATGAATGATGGAGAAGCGCGGATCATCAATAGTCTTCGCGACGGCAATAGCCTGCGGGTCGCGATCGATTGCCAACAAGCGTCCCGTTTCGCCAAGTTGCGAAAGAATCAGACGTGAGTGACCACCGCGACCAAAAGTTCCATCAATGTAGATACCGTCAGGACGGATATTGAGGCCATTTACGGCTTCGTCCAGCAGTACCGTGGTATGTTTATAGTTTTCCATCATTTTATAGAGACAAGTCCTGCAGTCGCCCCGACAAGTTTTCGGTAACAGACTGTTCAGCGTCGATATCTTCCCTGACCTGTTGATGCCAGGTCGTTTCATCCCACAGTTCGAACTTATTGAACTGCCCGACCAGCATCACTTCTTTCGTCAGCCCGGCATGCTGCCGCAACACAGGCGCGATTAATAATCGACCTGCGCTATCCAGCTGACACTCACTGGCATGCCCTAACAGAAGACGTTGAACACGACGTTCAACAGGGTTCATGCTCGAAAGACGCGATAATTTGTGCTCGATAATTTCCCATTCAGGAAGGGGGTAAAGCAGCAGGCACGGGTGATGAATGTCAATGGTACACACCATTTGACCGGCAGCGCTCCCGAGCAGTTCTTCCCGATAACGGGTAGGCACCGATAAGCGCCCTTTACTGTCGAGATTGACTAACGTTGCTCCCCGGAACATGCCAGTCTCCCCCCGATTACCACTTTATCCCACAAATTCCCACTAAAAGGAGTTTACGGAGCGGAGGAAAAGCTTGTCAAGCCAGGAACATTCCTTACCGAAGCAAAAAACCCAATGTTTACGGCTAATATCTGCATTGTTTAAAAATCGCACAACAAACGAAGCAAATTAACGTCATGAATAGTTGTAAGAAAAAATCCCATTCATCATTACCGTTTTAAAAACGACTCGATTTTCCTTAATGGAAATATAAAGTGTCAGTTTGCGACGCGAGCGGCATTTTAGGACATATCTCCCCCGGATAACAGTCCCTGTTGCACGTGCGCCATGCCTGATGCCAGCGACTTTGGACAAAAGTTTAGAAAAGTGTTTGTTTAATCGGCAATTGCCGATTTGCTTGTAACAAAATAATGCAATTGCAATCTACCGTTACGAGTTAATTATCATTCAGCGCAGCGAATGGAGTTAATTGGCAGGATATTCAGGAGGGCTTATGGATAATTGTCCAGAATAGTCTTATTTACATTATGGATATCGATGTCCAATTACGTACTCAATGCGCCAGAGGTAAAATCCACTGGCGCATCTTTTCGTAATGTTTATCTCCGGCTTAGTACACCACGACGATAAAGATTACGTTTAATGCGTGTTAAGCCTGGTTTTGGTTTGCGCGGCTCGTCCAGACTGGCGAGCACAATCTCCAGTACGCGTTCCGCAACGTCGCGATGACGCTGGGCTACCGCCAATACCGGACACTGTAAGAAGTCGAGCAATTCGTTGTCACCAAAGGTCGCAATTGCCAAATCAGAAGGCAGTTTGCCATCGCGGCGCAGCGTGACATCCATAACGCCTTGCAACAACGCAAATGAGGTGGTGAACAGCGCCTGCGGCATCGGATGCGTTTCCAGCCATTTTTCGAACAACTGGGCAGCGGTTTCTCGCTCATAACTGTTGGCATAAAGGAAATGCACTTCGCGTGGATCATCTTTCCAGGCGGTACGGAAACCCTGCTCGCGCAGGAAGCTGACAGAAAGCTCCGGCAACGCGCCAAGATAAAGCACCGTCTCAGCAGGAAACTTACGTAACTCTTCGGCCAGCATTTCTGCATCATCCTGGTCGGCACCCACAACGCTGGTGAAGTGTTCACGATCGAGGGCGCGGTCCAGGGCGACGATCGGGAACGGGTCGTTAGCCCAGCGTTGATAAAAAGGATGCTCCGGCGGCAGCGACGTCGAAACAATGATGGCATCGACCTGACGCTGCAAAAGATGCTCAATACAGCGCATTTCGTTGTCTGGCTGATCTTCGGAACAAGCAATCAGTAGTTGATAGCCCCGTTGCCGCGCCTGACGTTCAAGATAATTAGCGATACGGGTGTAACTTGTGTTCTCCAGATCGGGGATCACAAGACCAATCGAACGTGTGCGTCCAGCACGAAGCCCAGCAGCCACGGCATTTGGGTGGTAATTGTGCTCACGCACCACTGCCATGACTTTTTCAACGGTTTTGTCGCTCACACGGTATTGCTTCGCTTTGCCGTTAATAACATAGCTTGCAGTGGTCCGCGACACTCCCGCCAGCCGAGCGATTTCATCCAGTTTCACAATTGCCCCTTGAGTAAAATGTAAAAACCATACCCATTGTACTGGCATGGGTTAAATTCATTAACATCTAAGCGCAGAAAATTAACTGCGGCAACTGCTTTTATTCCAGGTTCCCACTGAATTCGCAAAAAAAGCCCAACGTGACATGTTGGGCTGTAAATTGCGTATTGAGATCATTCTCAACGCATTATTTTATCGCCGCGCGAAAGTCCTACTACGCCGGAACGAGCAACCTCCACAATTTTCGCCACATCGCGAATCGATGCTAAAAATGCATCAAGCTTATCGCTGGTTCCCGCCAATTGAACGGTATAAAGCGATGGCGTGACATCAATGATTTGCCCACGGAATATTTCCGTATTGCGCTTCACTTCGTCACGTCCGTAGCCACTGGCCTGAATTTTCACCAGCATGATTTCCCGCTCAACATGCGCCCCCTGCCCCAGTTCGCTAACACGCAGCACATCGACCAGCTTGTGTAATTGCTTTTCAATCTGCTCCAACACTTTTTCATCGCCCACGGTCTGGATAGTCATACGCGATAATGTCGGATCGTCGGTTGGCGCAACGGTCAGGCTTTCAATGTTATAGCCCCGTTGGGAAAAGAGGCCGATCACACGGGATAACGCGCCTGATTCATTTTCGAGTAATACGGATAATATCCGGCGCATAATCAGGTCCTCTCCGTTTTGCTTAACCACATTTCATCCATTCCGCCGCCACGAATCTGCATCGGGTAGACGTGCTCGCTGCCATCAACAGTGACATCAACAAACACCAGGCGATTATTGCGGACCTGTTCTAGTGCCTCGCTAAGTTTGTTTTCCAGCTCTTGCGGATGAGAGATCTGGATCCCAACATGGCCATAGGCTTCCGCCAGACGAACGAAATCCGGTAGCGACTGCATATAAGATTGAGAATGGCGGCCGGAATAGATCATGTCCTGCCACTGCTTCACCATCCCCAGATAGCGGTTATTGAGATTCACCACCAGCACCGGCAGTTCATATTGCAAAGCGGTAGACAGTTCCTGAATGTTCATCTGAATGCTGCCGTCGCCAGTGACACAGACCACGGTTTCTTCTGGCAATGCCATTTTGACACCCAGCGCCGCAGGCAAACCAAAGCCCATAGTGCCGAGGCCACCGGAGTTGATCCAGCGACGCGGTTTGTCGAAAGGATAATAAAGCGCGGCGAACATCTGGTGCTGCCCGACGTCGGACGTGACATATGCATCGCCTTTCGTCAGCCGCCAGAGTGTCTCGATCACCGCTTGCGGTTTAATCTTTTCGCTCTGAGTGTCGTATTTAAGGCACTGCCGAGCGCGCCACTGTTCAATCTGTTGCCACCAGTCACGAATTTCATCCAACGGTTGGTGAGCCGTTTCTTGTGCCAGCAACTCCAGCATTTGATCCAGCACCAACCGCGCGTCACCAACGATCGGAATGTCGGCGGTAACGGTTTTTGAGATCGACGTAGGATCGATATCAATATGTAAAACCGTTGCATTCGGGCAGTACTTGGCCAGATTGTTAGTGGTGCGATCGTCAAAGCGCACGCCGACCGCAAAAATAACATCGGCATTATGCATGGTCATATTGGCTTCGTAAGTGCCATGCATTCCCAGCATTCCCAACGCCTGACGATGCGTTGCCGGAAACGCCCCCAGCCCCATTAATGAAGAGACGACGGGAAGATTAAGCTGCTCAATAATCTGTTTGAGTTGTTGATGGCAACTCGCAGTCACGGCGCCGCCGCCAACGTAAACTACCGGTTTTTTCGCTGCCGCCAGTGTCTGCAATGCGCGTTTAATCTGCCCCTTATGACCCAGCGTTGTCGGGTTATAAGAGCGCATACTGACCGACTCCGGCCAGACGTAGGGTAATTTGTTAGCCGGATTAAGAATATCTTTCGGTAAATCAACCACCACTGGCCCAGGACGACCACTTGCCGCCAGCCAGAATGCCTTTTTCAGCACCTGAGGAATGTCTTCCGTTTGCTTAACCAGGAAACTGTGCTTGACCACCGGGCGGGAAATTCCCACCATGTCGCACTCCTGAAAGGCATCGTAGCCTATCAGCGAGGTCGCTACCTGACCAGAAAGGACAACCAAGGGAATGGAGTCCATATAAGCAGTAGCGATACCAGTAATCGCGTTAGTCGCCCCAGGACCCGACGTCACCAGCACGACCCCCACTTCCCCGGTTGCACGTGCAAGACCATCGGCCATATGCACAGCCGCTTGCTCATGACGAACTAATACGTGATCGATACCCCCCACGGTATGCAATGCATCGTAAATATCAAGGACCGCGCCTCCGGGATAACCGAATACTTGTTTAACGCCCTGATCGATAAGCGATCGGACGACCATCTCGGCTCCAGACAACATCTCCATGGCCTGCCTCACTGTTTGGCGGAAAAAATGTGTAAAACACATTAACCGTCCGATCTTGCTTAAGCAATTGGCAGACAGAGTCACAAACGTGAAGAAATAAGAATAAACAGGAGGAAAGGAGAAAAGAAACGATAAAATACTCCAGAATGAAGACGTAAATTGATAATAAATTGGCTAGATTCGGCTACTTACAGCAATTTCTCTATTTTTTTAATTATTCATGAAATCTGGCGCACATGCATTTAGAACAAAATTCTACATTTAATAAAAAAAGCAGAATAAACCAGAAAGGAATGCCTGATTTATTCTGCTTTTGTTTAGCGTTTACATATAGAGACTAATTGCTCTTCCATCCACTGATGGCCTTTATCGCGCCCGGCAGCTTCATGCCAGGAGAGATAACAGGTTCTGCTATTCTGTTTTAATGGCAGCGGTAATACCTGCAACTCTAAAGATTCAGCAAACTCCTCTGCCAGCCAACGAGGTGCAATGGCAACCAGTTGCGTTTGAGAAACCACGCTAAGGACGCTCATCATTGCCATGCCCTGATAAGCAATACTGGCTTGCTTATCTACTGTGTCGTACCACGGTTGACTAAATGAGGCGAAACGATCGAGCGAAACCGCCGCATGTTGCTCGTTATAAACATCATGTTTCAGTAATGGACCTTTAATATGCGGATGGTTCTTACTGGCTACCAGCACCATTTCATCTTTAAATAACGGCACACTGGTAAATTCAGGACGGTGGAAATCTTCATAACTTATGACGAACTCCGTTTCCTGATAGCGCAACTGATGTTCAGTGTTCTGATTTAATGAAGACTTGAACATAACATGTATATTTGGCGCAATCTGCTCAATGTGATTATAAATCTGCGAGGTCAGAATGCTGTCTAACGGGCTACAAACACAGAGATGGAATACCCGCTCGCTACTGGCTGGCTCAAAACCTGAACCTGGTAATTCGTTTTGCACTAATTGCAGCGCCTGGCGCACAGAACCAAAAAGTTGAAATGCGCGAGCGGTCGGCTGGATGCCACGGCCATAACGAACAAACAATTCGTCATTAAACATCACCTTCAGGCGTGCAACAGCGTTACTGACTGCAGGCTGCGACATTCCCAGAACATGCGCAGCACGAGTTATGTTCTGCTCCTGCATCACTGCATCAAAAACGGTTAATAAATTCAAATCGACCATACGCAGCTGTGGCTTGCTTAACTCTGCAATCTCTGGCTGTTCTGTTTTTACCTCTGACATACTTAACTCCACTGTCACACTTAACTCCCTTTCCCTTATTGGAATGCAGAGAAATAATCCTGAATAATATGATTTACCATGCATATAAAATAAGAAAAAGGGAAATACGTAAAATTAGGAAAACATAAAGATACGGGTTCTGATAAAAACAGAATCCACTGCCGTACGGAGAGTTATTCACCACAGCATAATAATCCATAATGTTTTTGTTGCGTAAACAATCTAATCATAACTACCGCGAATACTCAATCATCCACAAAATGGATTAAACGTGCTAATTTAATCATTGTTTTATATATTTAATGCGTTAATTCTTAACATCAATTGCACATTAATATTCATCGGATAAATATAAAATATTCATAAAGCAAATAATTCAAAACAAATCATCAGGATAAGAGTGTTTTCGCCCACGCTTTACCCTCTTTTAGTCCGTTGATTAAATGCAATAATCTATGCGGAAGTATGTCCATCTATGAAAAGTGTATGTCGTTAAGCAGAAATTAATATCGACTGTTATTGATTGCGCAGCACAATTAGCTAATTTGATACATGCAAAATTACCGCTGAAAAGCCGCTTTTCTTACTACAGGGTTGACATCCGTTTTTGTATCCAGTAACTCTAAAAGCATATCGCATTCATCTGGAGCTGATTTAATGACTCACATCGTTCGCTTTATCGGTCTACTACTACTAAACGCATCTTCTTTGCGCGGTAGACGAGTGAGCGGCATCCAGCATTAAGCCAGCACGCAGTCAAAAAAAACCCGCGCCATTGCGCGGGTTTTTTTATGCCCGAAGCGAGGCGCTCTAAAAGAGACAAGGACCTAAACCATGAGCCAGCAAGTTATTATTTTCGATACCACATTACGCGACGGTGAACAGGCGTTACAGGCAAGTCTGAGTGCGAAAGAAAAACTGCAAATTGCGCTGGCCCTTGAGCGTATGGGTGTTGACGTAATGGAAGTTGGTTTCCCCGTCTCTTCGCCGGGCGATTTTGAATCGGTGCAAACCATCGCCCGCCAGGTCAAAAATAGCCGCGTATGTGCGTTAGCCCGCTGCGTGGAAAAAGATATCGATGTGGCAGCTGAATCTCTGAAAGTCGCCGAAGCCTTCCGTATTCATACCTTTATTGCTACCTCCCCAATGCACATCGCCACCAAGCTGCGCAGCACGCTGGATGAAGTGATCGAACGCGCTATCTATATGGTGAAGCGCGCCCGTAATCACACCGATGACGTTGAATTTTCTTGCGAAGATGCCGGGCGTACCCCGATTGCCGATCTGGCGCGAGTGGTCGAAGCGGCGATTAACGCCGGTGCCACCACCATCAACATTCCGGACACCGTGGGCTACACCATGCCGTTTGAGTTCGCCGGAATCATCAGCGGCCTGTATGAACGCGTGCCTAACATCGACAAAGCCATTATTTCCGTACACACCCACGACGATTTAGGCCTGGCAGTCGGTAACTCACTGGCGGCGGTACATGCCGGAGCACGGCAGGTAGAAGGCGCAATGAACGGGATCGGCGAACGCGCCGGAAACTGTTCGCTGGAAGAAGTGATCATGGCGATCAAAGTTCGTAAGGATATCCTCAACGTCCACACCGCCATTAATCACCAGGAGATATGGCGCACCAGCCAGTTAGTTAGCCAGATTTGTAATATGCCGATCCCGGCAAACAAAGCCATTGTTGGCAGCGGCGCGTTCGCACACTCCTCCGGTATCCACCAGGATGGCGTGCTGAAAAATCGCGAAAACTACGAAATCATGACACCAGAATCTATTGGTCTGAACCAAATCCAGCTGAATCTGACCTCTCGTTCGGGGCGTGCGGCGGTGAAACATCGCATGGATGAGATGGGTTATAAAGAAAGTGAATATAATTTAGACAATTTGTACGACGCTTTCCTGAAGCTGGCGGACAAAAAAGGTCAGGTGTTTGATTACGATCTGGAGGCGCTGGCCTTTATCGGTAAACAGCAAGAAGAACCGGAGCATTTCCGTCTGGATTATTTCAGCGTGCAGTCTGGTTCTAACGATATCGCCACTGCCGCCGTCAAACTGGTCTGTGGCGAAGAAGTCAAAGCGGAAGCCGCCAACGGTAACGGTCCGGTCGATGCCATCTACCAGGCAATTAACCGCATCACTGACTATAACGTCGAACTGGTGAAATACAGCCTGACCGCCAAAGGCCATGGAAAAGATGCGCTGGGTCAGGTGGATATCGTCGCCAACTACAACGGTCGCCGCTTCCACGGCGTCGGCCTGGCCACCGATATTGTCGAGTCCTCCGCCAAAGCCATGGTGCACGTACTGAACAATATCTGGCGCGCCGCAGAAGTCGAAAAAGAGTTGCAACGCAAAGCTCAACACAACGAAAACAACAAGGAAACCGTGTGATGTCGAAGAATTACCATATTGCCGTATTGCCGGGGGACGGTATTGGTCCGGAAGTGATGACCCAGGCGCTGAAAGTGCTGGATGCCGTGCGCAACCGCTTTGCAATGCGCATCACCACCAGCCATTACGATGTAGGCGGCGCAGCCATCGATAACCACGGGCAACCGCTGCCACCTGCAACGGTTGAAGGCTGTGAGCAAGCCGATGCCGTGCTGTTTGGCTCGGTAGGCGGCCCGAAGTGGGAACATTTACCGCCGGATCAGCAACCAGAACGCGGCGCGCTGTTGCCTTTGCGTAAGCACTTCAAATTATTCAGCAACCTGCGTCCGGCAAAACTGTATCAGGGGCTGGAAGCATTCTGTCCGCTGCGTGCTGACATTGCCGCTAACGGCTTCGACATCCTGTGCGTGCGCGAACTGACCGGCGGCATCTATTTCGGTCAGCCAAAAGGCCGCGAAGGTAGCGGACAATATGAAAAAGCGTTTGATACCGAGGTGTATCACCGTTTTGAGATCGAGCGTATTGCCCGCATCGCGTTTGAATCTGCTCGTAAACGTCGCCATAAAGTGACGTCGATCGATAAAGCCAACGTGCTGCAATCCTCTATTTTATGGCGGGAAATCGTTAATGAGATCGCCATTGAATATCCGGATGTCGAACTGGCGCATATGTACATCGACAACGCCACCATGCAGCTGATTAAAGATCCATCACAGTTTGACGTTCTGCTGTGCTCCAACCTGTTTGGCGACATTCTGTCTGACGAGTGCGCAATGATCACTGGCTCGATGGGGATGTTGCCTTCCGCTAGCCTGAACGAGCAAGGTTTTGGTCTGTATGAACCGGCGGGCGGCTCGGCACCAGATATCGCAGGCAAAAACATCGCCAACCCGATTGCGCAAATTCTGTCGCTGGCGCTGCTGTTGCGCTACAGCCTGGATGCCGATGATGCGGCTTCCGCCATTGAACGCGCCATTAACCGCGCATTAGAAGAAGGCATTCGCACCGGGGATTTAGCCCGTGGCGCTGCCGCCGTTAGTACCGATGAAATGGGCGATATCATTGCCCGCTATGTGGCAGAAGGGGTGTAATCATGGCTAAGACGTTATACGAAAAATTGTTCGACGCTCACGTAGTGTACGAAGCCGAAAACGAAACCCCGCTGTTATATATCGACCGCCACCTGGTGCATGAAGTGACCTCACCGCAGGCGTTCGATGGCCTGCGCGCCCACGGACGCCCAGTGCGTCAGCCAGGGAAAACCTTCGCCACTATGGATCACAACGTCTCAACTCAGACCAAAGACATTAATGCCTGCGGTGAAATGGCGCGGATCCAGATGCAGGAGCTGATCAAAAACTGCAAAGAATTTGGCGTCGAGCTGTATGACCTGAATCACCCGTATCAGGGGATCGTCCACGTAATGGGGCCAGAACAGGGCGTCACCTTGCCGGGGATGACCATTGTCTGTGGCGACTCGCACACCGCCACCCACGGCGCATTTGGCGCACTGGCCTTTGGTATCGGCACTTCCGAAGTTGAACACGTACTGGCAACGCAAACCCTGAAACAGGGTCGAGCGAAGACCATGAAAATTGAAGTCCAGGGCAAAGCCGCACCGGGCATTACCGCGAAAGATATCGTGCTGGCGATCATTGGTAAAACCGGCAGCGCTGGCGGCACCGGGCATGTGGTGGAGTTTTGCGGCGAAGCAATCCGTGATTTAAGCATGGAAGGTCGTATGACCCTGTGCAATATGGCAATCGAAATGGGCGCGAAAGCCGGTCTGGTTGCACCTGACGAAACCACCTTTAACTATGTCAAAGGCCGTCTGCATGCGCCGAAAGGCAAAGATTTTGACGATGCCGTCGCCTACTGGAAAACCCTGCAAACCGACGAAGGCGCAACTTTCGATACCGTTGTCACTCTGCAAGCAGAAGAGATCGCCCCGCAGGTCACCTGGGGAACGAACCCCGGTCAGGTGATCTCCGTGAACGACAATATTCCCGACCCGGCTTCGTTTGCTGATCCTGTTGAACGCGCGTCGGCAGAAAAAGCGCTGGCCTATATGGGGCTGAAACCGGGTATTCCGCTGACCGAAGTCGCTATCGATAAAGTGTTTATCGGTTCTTGCACCAACTCGCGCATTGAAGATTTACGTGCGGCAGCGGAAATCGCCAAAGGGCGAAAAGTCGCGCCAGGCGTACAGGCACTGGTGGTTCCCGGCTCTGGCCCGGTAAAAGCTCAGGCGGAAGCGGAAGGTCTGGACAAAATCTTTATTGAAGCCGGTTTTGAATGGCGTTTGCCTGGCTGCTCAATGTGTCTGGCGATGAACAACGACCGTCTGAATCCGGGCGAACGTTGCGCCTCCACCAGCAACCGTAACTTTGAAGGCCGCCAGGGGCGCGGCGGTCGCACGCATCTGGTCAGCCCGGCAATGGCTGCCGCCGCTGCTGTGACCGGACATTTCGCCGACATTCGCAACATTAAATAAGGAGCACACCATGGCAGAGAAATTTATCAAACATACAGGCCTGGTGGTTCCACTGGATGCCGCCAATGTCGATACCGATGCGATTATCCCGAAACAGTTTTTGCAGAAAGTGACGCGTACTGGTTTTGGCGCGCATCTGTTTAATGACTGGCGTTTTCTGGATGAAAAAGGCCAACAGCCAAACCCGGACTTCGTGCTGAACTTCCCGCAATATCAGGGCGCATCGATTTTGCTGGCACGAGAAAACTTCGGCTGCGGCTCCTCGCGTGAGCACGCGCCGTGGGCATTGACCGACTACGGTTTTAAAGTGGTGATTGCGCCGAGTTTCGCTGACATCTTCTATGGCAACAGCTTTAACAACCAACTGCTGCCGGTGAAATTAAGCGATGCAGAAGTGGATGAGTTGTTTGCACTGGTGCAAGCCAATCCAGGGATTCATTTCGCCGTGGATCTGGAAGCGCAAGAGGTGAAAGCGGGTGATAAAACGTATCGTTTTTCTATCGATGCCTTCCGCCGCCACTGCATGATGAATGGTCTGGACAGCATCGGTCTGACCCTGCAGCACGACGACGCTATTGCCACTTATGAAGAGAAGCAACCGGCGTTTATGCGTTAATTTGTACGCCGTCCGGCACTCAATCGCCAAAAAGAAAAAAGCCAGCAGGTATTCACTGCTGGCGTGGCGATTAACACCAATACTCAGTCACACATGATGTCCGCAAATCAGTATTCAGAATCACTCCCCTCCCACTGCATCAGTTCTTCAAGCATGGCTAAACGCTGTGGAACGCTTAACCAACGCAGCCAGCACAACGTCGCTATCGCGGTAAAATAGTGCTGATAAAACTGACGCATGGGGCACCTCCTTGCTTCATCGTTAGGAATTATTGACTTAATATAGGGAAAATAAAATTGCTGACTTTTGCGCAGGAGTTCCCCTTTTATGCCATCTGCTCGTCTGCAACAACAGTTCATCCGCCTGTGGCAATGCTGCGAGGGTAAATCGCAGGACACGACGCTCAACGAACTGGCGGAGTTATTGAGCTGCTCCCGTCGTCATATGCGCACCCTGCTCAACACCATGCAAGATCGCGGCTGGTTAACATGGGAAGCAGAAGTCGGGCGCGGTAAACGCTCGCGTCTGACATTCCTCTACACCGGGCTGGCGCTTCAGCAACAGCGGGCGGAAGACCTGCTGGAACAGGATCGCATCGACCAGTTGGTGCAGTTAGTCGGTGATAAAACTGCCGTGCGGCAAATGCTGGTTTCTCATCTGGGCCGCAGCTTCCGCCAGGGGCGGCACATCCTGCGCGTGCTCTACTATCGCCCGTTGCGCAATCTGCTGCCTGGCAGCGCATTACGCCGTTCCGAAACGCATATCGCCCGGCAAATCTTCAGTGCGTTAACCCGAATAAATGAGGAAAATGGGGAACTGGAGGCGGACATCGCCCACCACTGGCAGCAAATTTCCCCACTCCACTGGCGCTTCTTTTTACGTCCGGGGATCCATTTTCATCATGGTCGTGAACTGGAAATGGACGACGTCATCGCCTCGTTGAAGCGGATCAATACGCTGCCGCTCTATTCGCATATTGCTGAAATTGTGTCGCCGACGCCCTGGACGCTGGATATTCATCTCACTCAGCCAGATCGCTGGTTGCCGTTACTGCTGGCGCAAGTTCCGGCGATGATCCTGCCGCGTGAATGGGAAACCCTCAGCAACTTTGCCAGCCACCCTATCGGTACCGGTCCGTATGCGGTAATGCGTAACAGCACTAACCAACTGAAAATTCAGGCATTCGATGATTTCTTCGGTTATCGGGCATTAATCGACGAAGTTAACGTCTGGGTCTTGCCGGAAATTGCCGACGAGCCAGCCGGAGGACTGATGCTGAAAGGGCCGCAGGGCGAGGAAAAAGAGATTGAAAGTCGCCTTGAAGAAGGTTGCTACTATCTACTGTTCGACAGTCGCACCCATCGCGGGGCGAATCAGCAAGTCAGAGACTGGATAAGCTATGTACTTTCGCCGACCAATCTGGTTTATTTCGCCGAGGAACAGTACCAGCAACTGTGGTTTCCGGCCTATGGGTTGCTCCCCCGCTGGCACCATGCCCGCCCAACACATTGCGAAAAACCTGCCGGGCTGGAACATCTCACCCTGACCTTTTATCAGGATCATATTGAACATCGGGTGATTGCCAGGATCATGCAGCAGATTCTGGCAAGTCACCAGGTCACGCTGGAAATCAAAGAGATCAGCTACGATCAGTGGCACGAAGGTGAGATCGAAAGCGACATCTGGCTTAACAGCGCCAACTTTACGCTGCCGCTGGATTTTTCGCTGTTCGCGCACTTGTGCGAGGTACCGCTGCTACAACACTGTATTCCTCTCGACTGGCAAGCCGACGCCGCCCGCTG
Organism: Escherichia sp. E3659; assembly: GCF_005781135.1. Classification (NCBI taxonomy): domain Bacteria; kingdom Pseudomonadati; phylum Pseudomonadota; class Gammaproteobacteria; order Enterobacterales; family Enterobacteriaceae; genus Escherichia; species Escherichia sp. E3659. The sequence continues at coordinate 145,736 of NZ_VATQ01000015.1, forward strand.
GCGTAATGGCGAGATGAATCTGGCGAACTGGTGCCAGCAACTGGTTGCCAGTAAAGCAATGGTGCCGCTGATCCACCACTGGCTGATTATTCAGGGACAACGCAGTATGCGCGGCCTGCGCATGAACACCCTCGGCTGGTTCGATTTTAAATCAGCGTGGTTTGCGCCACCGGATCCATGATTGCTGGTTGATAACAAAATCACTACACTAACGCCGTTCTCAACGGGGTGCCACGCAGACGCGTGCGCTGAGAAAATACCCGTCGAACCTGATCCGGATAACGCCGGCGAAGGGATTTGAGGCTCCTTCTCAAGTCCTTTGCCACTCTTTTTTGAGGTGCAAAGTGTTAAAAAAATGTCTTCCCCTGCTGTTGCTGTGCACAGCGCCTGTTTTTGCTAAACCCGTTCTGACTGTTTATACCTACGACTCCTTCGCCGCCGACTGGGGGCCTGGTCCGGTGGTCAAAAAAGCCTTTGAAGCCGACTGTAATTGCGAACTGAAACTGGTGGCGCTGGAAGATGGCGTTTCGCTTCTCAACCGTCTACGAATGGAAGGCAAAAACAGCAAAGCCGATGTAGTACTGGGGCTGGATAACAACCTGTTAGACGCCGCCAGCAAAACTGGATTGTTTGCCAAAAGCGGTGTGGCAGCGGATGCCGTAAACGTTCCCGGCGGCTGGAATAATGACACTTTCGTCCCGTTTGATTACGGCTACTTCGCCTTCGTCTATGACAAGAACAAACTGAAAAATCCGCCGCAAAGCCTGAAGGAGCTGGTTGAGAGTGATCAAAACTGGCGGGTGATTTATCAGGATCCGCGCACCAGTACGCCGGGGCTGGGTCTGCTGTTGTGGATGCAAAAAGTCTATGGCGATGACGCCCCGCAGGCCTGGCAGAAACTGGCGAAGAAAACTGTCACGGTCACCAAAGGCTGGAGCGAAGCCTACGGCCTGTTTTTAAAAGGTGAAAGCGATCTGGTACTGAGTTACACCACCTCTCCGGCTTATCACATTCTTGAAGAGAAAAAAGATAACTACGCCGCCGCGAACTTCAGCGAAGGTCACTATCTGCAAGTGGAAGTTGCCGCCCGCACCGCTGCCAGCAAGCAGCCGGAGCTGGCGCAAAAATTCCTCCAGTTTATGGTTTCTCCGGCTTTCCAGAATGCGATTCCAACCGGCAACTGGATGTATCCGGTGGCAAACGTCACGCTGCCTGCCGGGTTTGAACAATTGACCAAACCGGCAACCACGCTGGAGTTCACGCCAGCCGAAGTGGCAGCACAACGTCAGGTATGGATTAGCGAATGGCAACGCGCCGTCAGCCGTTAATTCCCGGCTGGTTAATTCCAGGTGTAAGCGCCGCTACGCTTGTGGTGGCGGTTGCACTGGCGGCGTTTCTCGCCCTGTGGTGGAACGCGCCGCAGGGTGACTGGGTGGCAATCTGGCAGGACAGCTACCTGTGGCATGTGGTGCGCTTCTCCTTCTGGCAGGCGTTTCTCTCGGCGCTGCTCTCTGTCGTACCCGCAATATTCCTTGCCCGCGCGCTTTATCGCAGGCGCTTTCCGGGGCGGCTGGCGCTGTTGCGTCTGTGCGCAATGACCTTGATCCTCCCGGTGCTGGTTGCCGTTTTTGGCATTCTTAGCGTCTATGGTCGCCAGGGCTGGCTGGCATCGCTCTGGCAATCGCTTGGTCTGGAGTGGACGTTTTCGCCCTACGGCCTGCAAGGCATTTTGCTGGCGCATGTATTTTTTAATCTGCCGATGGCGAGCCGCTTATTACTCCAGGCACTGGAAAACATTCCCGGCGAACAACGTCAGCTTGCCGCCCAGCTTGGGATGCGCGGCTGGCATTTTTTCCGCTTCGTCGAATGGCCGTGGTTACGGCGACAAATCCCGCCGGTTGCCGCGCTTATCTTTATGCTCTGTTTCGCCAGCTTCGCCACCGTGTTGTCGCTGGGCGGCGGTCCGCAAGCGACGACTATCGAGCTGGCTATTTATCAGGCGCTAAGTTACGACTACGATCCCGCCCGCGCGGCGATGCTGGCGCTGATCCAGATGGTGTGCTGTCTCGGTCTGGTGCTGCTGAGTCAGCGATTGAGTAAGGCCATTGCACCTGGCACCACGCTGCTGCAAGGTTGGCGCGACCCGGACGATCGTCTGCATAGCCGCATTTGCGACACTGTGTTAATTGTGCTGGCGCTGCTGCTGTTGCTGCCACCGTTACTGGCGGTGATCGTCGATGGGGTAAATCGCCAGTTGCCGGAAGTGCTGGCACAACCGGTGCTGTGGCAGGCGCTGTGGACCTCGTTGCGTATTGCGCTGGCGGCAGGCGTATTGTGCGTAGTGCTGACCATGATGCTGCTATGGAGCAGTCGCGAACTGCGGGCGCGGCAAAAAATGCTGGCGGGTCAGGCGCTGGAGATGAGCGGCATGTTGATCCTCGCCATGCCGGGGATTGTGCTGGCAACGGGCTTCTTTTTACTGCTCAACAACACTATCGGCCTGCCGCAATCTGCTGACGGCATTGTGATTTTCACCAATGCGTTAATGGCGATCCCTTACGCGCTGAAAGTACTGGAAAACCCAATGCGCGATATCACCACGCGTTACAGCATGTTGTGTCAGTCGCTGGGTATTGAAGGCTGGTCGCGCTTAAAAGTGGTGGAGCTGCGCGCTCTGAAACGTCCGCTGGCGCAGGCGCTGGCCTTTGCCTGCGTGTTGTCGATTGGTGATTTTGGCGTGGTGGCGTTGTTCGGTAACGATGATTTCCGTACCCTGCCGTTTTATCTCTACCAGCAAATTGGCTCTTATCGCAGCCAGGACGGCGCGGTCACCGCGTTAATTCTGCTGCTGCTCTGTTTTCTGCTGTTTACCGTGATTGAAAAACTACCGGGGCGAAATGTTAAAACTGACTGATATCACCTGGCTTTACCACCATTTGCCGATGCGTTTTAGCTTAACGGTGGAACGCGGCGAGCAGGTGGCGATCCTCGGGCCAAGCGGCGCGGGTAAAAGTACCCTACTGAATTTGGTCGCCGGTTTTTTGACGCCTGCCAGCGGTTCGCTGACTATCGACGGCGTTGATCACACCACGACGCCGCCGTCACGCCGTCCGGTATCGATGCTGTTTCAGGAGAACAACCTGTTCAGTCACCTGACGGTCGCGCAGAACATCGGGCTGGGGCTTAATCCAGGACTGAAGCTGAACGCGGTACAGCAGGAGAAAATGCACGCTATCGCCCGCCAGATGGGGATTGATAATTTAATGGCGCGGTTACCTGGCGAGCTTTCCGGCGGTCAGCGACAGCGCGTGGCGTTAGCGCGTTGTCTGGTACGCGAACAGCCGATTTTATTGCTCGATGAACCGTTCTCTGCGCTCGACCCGGCGCTACGCCAGGAGATGCTGACGCTGGTGAGTACGAGCTGCCAGCAGCAAAAAATGACGTTATTGATGGTGTCGCACAGTGTGGAAGATGCGGCGCGGATCGCCACGCGCTCGGTGGTGGTCGCCGACGGGCGCATCGCCTGGCAGGGTAAAACCGATGAGTTGTTAAGCGGTAAGGCGAGTGCTTCGGCGCTGTTGGGAATTACAGGTTAGTATGCACTGTCGGATGCGGCGTGAATGCCTTATCCGACCTTCGGGTGCGTTTTGTCCGCATCAGGCAACCCGCACAAGACTATGCCCTAAACCCCAACCACTTTACGCAATATATCGATATACATCGGCATTAACGGATGGCGAATTAACACCACCAGCGCCACCACGCCAATGGCAGAAATCAACGGTGCCAGCCACAGCAAATGACCACGCGACAAATAATGACTTAAACGATCGGTTACCTTGCCGCTGCGCCATAATCGCCAGCACAACCAACCGCCAACCCACAAAAACACCGCCGTCGCCAGCAGCAACCATTTAAACTCGCCACTCTGCATTCCGGCAGGAATATCGATCGCCGCGCCTGCCAGAATCCCCGGCAGGAAGTAAAATGGCGGCCACAGCAGGCAGCCGATAATATTTGGCGTGATAAATTTTGCCACCGGGAGATCCAGCATTCCCGCCACCATTGGCACTAGCGGACGCGTCGGCCCGACAAAACGACCAACCAGAATGGTGAACATGCTGTGTTGATGCAGCGCATGCTCGGTTTTATCGAGTAGCGCTTTGTTTTTCTTCAGAAAGGACCAGCGATGCAGCGGCTTTTTAAACCGCCAGCCCAGCCAGAAGGAGATCCAGTCGCCCATCAGGCAGCCAACAATCCCCGCCAGCCAGGCGTGCCAGAAACTTAACTCGCCGCTACCTATCAGCGCCCCCAGCCCCGCCATCAGCACCGTACCGGGCAGAATCAAACCGACCAGCGCCAGTGACTCCAGAAAGGCCACCAACACCACCGCCATCAATGAATACACAGTGGATTGGGTAATAAAGTGTTCCAGCAATGCTTGCATAATGTGCCTGTCAAATGGACGAAGCAGGGATTCTGCAAACCCAATGCTACTCCGTCAAGCCGTCAATCGTCTGATTCGTTACCAATTATGACAACCTGAGAGCTACATCATTCACTTTTTCTTCACAACCGGCACGGAACTCGCTCGGGCTGGCGCCTGTACATTTTTTAAATACCCGCGAGAAATAGAGCTGATCGTCAAAGCCAACATTGCGTCCGACGGTGGCGATAGGCATACGAGTCGTGCTCAATAGCAGCTTCGCCTGACTGATGCGTTGATCCTCGCGCCAGCTTAAGACGCTAATCCCTAATTGCTGGCGGAACAGATGCGACAGACGCGACGGAGACAGGCAAACATGCTGTGCGACACTGGCGATATCAAAATTGCTGTCCGCCAGGTGATCGCTGATGTACTGACAAGCCTCGCGTACCCGATTATCCATTGGCGGATGTAGCGACTCATTAATGACTTCCATGCGCCGCAGTAACAATTGCTCAAGAAGATTTATCGCCAGCAACTCCGAATAGCGCCCTTCCCCTTGTCCGGCATTGATAATTTGCCCGAACAAATCGCTGAAATGCGGCTGATGCGCTTCGTTCGGGCGAAAGAAACCGGTATTGGCAAATATCGACGGCCAGTTAAGCCATTCGTGCCAGTAAGCGCGGGGGCGAAAGTAAACCCACTGGTGATACCATTCGCGGGCCTCCGGATGACGACCGTAGTGATGAATTTCTCCCGGCGGGAATAGCAAAATATCGCCTGGCCGGCAGACAAATTCTCGCCCCTGGTTTTTCACTATGCCCTGTCCGCGAATGGTGAGATTGAGAATATAGCCTTTCATTCCCAGCGGTCGGTCGATAAAAAAATCGAGATAACCGTTGGCCTCAATCGGCGTTAAACCCGCCACCAGATGGGCGTTGAACGAGTAACCCGGCAGCAAGGGATCATTTTGCGCTTCAGCCATACTTTTCATACTCCCGCCATTCAGAGAAGAAACCAATTGTCCATATTGCATCAGACATTGCCGTCACTGCGTCTTTTACTGACTCTTCTCGCTAATCCAACCGGCAACCCCGCTTGTGAAAAGCATTTTGTAACAAAGGGGGGCAAAAGCCATGACAAAAACGCGTAACAAAAGTGTCTATAATCACGGCAGAAAAGTCCACATTGATTATTTGCACGGCGTCACACTTTGCTATGCCATAGCATTTTTATCCATAAGATTAGCGGATCCTGCCTGACGCTTTTTTTCGCAACTCTCTACTGTTTCTCCATACCCGTTTTTTTGGATGGAGTGAAACGATGGCGATTGCAATTGGCCTCGATTTTGGCAGTGATTCTGTGCGAGCTTTGGCGGTGGAATGCGCCACCGGTGAAGAGATCGCCACCAGCGTAGAGTGGTATCCCCGTTGGCAGGAAGGGCAATATTGTGATGCCCCGAATAACCAGTTCCGTCATCATCCGCGTGACTATATCGAGTCAATGGAAGCGGCGCTGAAAACCGTGCTGGCCGCGCTTAGCGCCGAACAACGCGCTGACGTGGTCGGCATTGGCGTCGACAGTACCGGCTCCACACCTGCACCAATCGACGCCGACGGCAACGTGCTGGCGCTACGCCCGGAGTTTGCCGAAAACCCGAACGCGATGTTCGTTTTGTGGAAAGACCACACGGCGGTTGAAGAAGCGGAAGAGATCACCCGCTTGTGTCATACACCGGGCAAAACTGACTACTCTCGCTATATTGGCGGTATTTATTCCAGCGAATGGTTCTGGGCAAAAATCCTGCATGTGACTCGCCAGGATAGCGCCGTGGCGCAATCTGCCGCATCGTGGATTGAACTGTGCGACTGGGTACCCGCCCTGCTCTCCGGCACCACCCGCCCGCAGGATATTCGCCGCGGACGCTGTAGCGCCGGGCATAAATCGCTATGGCACGAAAGCTGGGGCGGCCTGCCGCCAGCCAGTTTCTTTGACGAACTGGACCCGATCCTCAACCGTCATTTACCTTCCCCGCTGTTCACTGACACCTGGACTGCCGATATTCCGGTGGGCACCTTATGCCCGGAATGGGCGCAGCGTCTCGGTCTGCCTGAAAGCGTGGTGATTTCCGGCGGCGCGTTTGACTGCCATATGGGCGCAGTCGGCGCGGGCGCACAGCCTAACGCACTGGTAAAAGTTATCGGTACTTCCACCTGCGACATTCTGATTGCCGACAAACAGAGCGTTGGCGAGCGGGCAGTTAAAGGCATTTGCGGTCAGGTTGATGGCAGCGTGGTTCCTGGATTTATCGGTCTGGAAGCAGGTCAGTCGGCGTTTGGTGATATCTACGCCTGGTTTGGTCGCGTACTCGGCTGGCCGCTGGAACAGCTTGCCGCCCAGCATCCGGAACTGAAAGAGCAAATCAAAGCCAGCCAGAAACAACTGCTTCCGGCGCTGACCGAAGCATGGGCTCAAAACCCGTCTCTGGATCACCTGCCGGTAGTACTCGACTGGTTTAACGGTCGTCGCACGCCAAACGCTAACCAACGCCTGAAAGGAGTGATTACCGACCTGAACCTCGCTACCGACGCTCCGCTACTGTTCGGCGGTTTAATTGCCGCTACCGCTTTTGGCGCGCGCGCAATTCAGGAGTGCTTCACCAACCAGGGGATCACCGTAAACAACGTGATGGCGCTGGGCGGCATCGCGCGGAAAAACCAGGTGATTATGCAAGCCTGCTGCGACGTACTGAATCGCCCGCTGCAAATTGTTGCCTCTGACCAATGCTGTGCGCTCGGTGCGGCGATTTTTGCTGCCGTCGCCGCAAAAGTGCACGCAGACATCCCATCAGCCCAGCAAAAAATGGCCAGTGCGGTAGAGAAAACCCTGCAACCGTGCAGCGAACAGGCACAACGCTTTGAACAGCTTTATCGCCGCTATCAGCAATGGGCGGTAAGCGCCGAACAACATTATCTTCCAACTTCCGCCCCGGCACAGGCTGCCCAGGCCGTTCCGACTCTATAAGGACACGACAATGACGATTTTTGATAATTATGAAGTGTGGTTTGTAATTGGCAGCCAGCATTTGTATGGCCCGGAAACCCTGCGTCAGGTCACCCAACATGCCGAGCACGTCGTTAATGCGCTGAATACGGAAGCGAAACTGCCCTGCAAACTGGTGCTAAAACCGCTGGGTACCACGCCGGACGAAATCACCGCAATTTGCCGCGATGCCAATTACGACGATCGTTGCGCGGGTCTGGTGGTGTGGCTGCACACCTTCTCCCCGGCAAAAATGTGGATCAACGGCCTGACCATGCTCAACAAACCGTTGCTGCAATTCCACACCCAGTTTAACGCGGCGCTACCGTGGGACAGCATCGACATGGACTTTATGAACCTGAACCAGACTGCACACGGCGGTCGCGAGTTCGGTTTCATCGGCGCGCGTATGCGTCAGCAACATGCCGTCGTTACCGGTCACTGGCAGGATAAACAAGCACATGAGCGTATCGGCTCCTGGATGCGTCAGGCGGTATCTAAACAGGATACCCGTCATCTGAAAGTCTGCCGTTTTGGCGATAACATGCGTGAAGTGGCGGTCACTGACGGCGATAAAGTTGCCGCACAGATCAAGTTCGGTTTCTCCGTCAATACCTGGGCGGTTGGCGATCTGGTGCAGGTAGTAAACTCCATCAGCGACGGCGATGTTAACGCGCTGGTCGATGAGTACGAAAGCTGCTACACCATGACGCCTGCCACTCAAATCCACGGCGAAAAACGACAGAACGTGCTGGAAGCGGCGCGTATTGAGCTGGGGATGAAGCGTTTCCTGGAACAAGGTGGCTTCCACGCGTTCACCACCACCTTTGAAGATTTGCACGGTCTGAAACAGCTTCCTGGTCTGGCCGTACAGCGTCTGATGCAGCAGGGTTACGGCTTTGCGGGCGAAGGCGACTGGAAAACTGCCGCCCTGCTTCGCATCATGAAGGTGATGTCAACCGGTCTGCAGGGCGGCACCTCCTTTATGGAGGACTACACCTATCACTTCGAGAAAGGTAATGACCTGGTGCTCGGCTCCCATATGCTGGAAGTCTGCCCGTCGATTGCCGTAGAAGAGAAACCGATCCTCGACGTTCAGCACCTCGGTATTGGCGGTAAAGATGATCCAGCCCGCCTGATCTTCAATACCCAAACCGGTCCAGCGATTGTCGCCAGCCTGATTGATCTCGGCGATCGTTATCGTCTGTTGGTTAACTGCATCGACACGGTGAAAACACCGCACTCCCTGCCGAAACTGCCGGTGGCGAATGCGCTGTGGAAAGCGCAACCGGATCTGCCAACTGCTTCCGAAGCGTGGATCCTTGCTGGTGGCGCGCACCATACCGTCTTCAGCCATGCGCTGAACCTCAACGATATGCGCCAGTTCGCCGAGATGCACGACATTGAAATCACGGTAATTGATAACGACACCCGCCTGCCAGCGTTTAAAGACGCGCTGCGCTGGAACGAAGTGTATTACGGATTTCGTCGCTAAGTAGCCGCATCAGGTATGTAACGCCTGATGCGACGCTGGCGCGTCTTATCAGGCCTACGTGCTGCGATTTTGTAGACCGGATAAGCAACGCGCATCCGGCATTCAGCGCCTGATGCGACGCTGACGCGTCTTATCAGGCCTACGCGCTGTGATTTTGTAGGCCGGATAAGCAAAGCGCATCCGGCATTCAGCGCCTGATGCGACGCTGACGCGTCTTATCTGACCTACGCGCTGCGATTTTGTAGGCCGGAGAAGCAACGCGCATCCGGCACGAAGGAGTCAACATGTTAGAAGATCTCAAACGTCAGGTTTTAGAAGCCAACCTGGCGCTCCCAAAACACAACCTGGTCACTCTGACCTGGGGCAACGTCAGCGCCGTTGATCGCGAGCGCGGCGTCTTTGTGATCAAACCTTCCGGCGTCGATTACAGCATCATGACCGCTGACGATATGGTTGTGGTCAGCATCGAAACCGGTGAAGTGGTTGAAGGTACGAAAAAGCCCTCCTCCGACACGCCAACTCACCGGCTGCTCTATCAGGCATTCCCGTCCATTGGCGGCATTGTGCATACGCACTCGCGCCACGCCACCATCTGGGCGCAGGCGGGCCAGTCAATTCCGGCAACCGGCACCACCCACGCCGACTATTTCTACGGCACCATTCCCTGCACCCGCAAAATGACCGACGCAGAAATCAACGGTGAATATGAGTGGGAAACCGGTAACGTCATCGTAGAAACCTTTGAAAAACAGGGTATCGATGCGGCGCAAATGCCTGGCGTACTGGTCCATTCTCACGGTCCGTTTGCGTGGGGTAAAAACGCCGAAGATGCGGTGCATAACGCTATCGTGCTGGAAGAGGTCGCTTATATGGGGATTTTCTGCCGCCAGCTGGCCCCGCAGCTCCCTGATATGCAGCAAACCTTGCTGGATAAACACTATCTGCGTAAGCATGGTGCAAAGGCGTATTACGGGCAGTAATGACTGTATAAAACCACAGCCAGTCAAACGAAACCAGGCTATACTCAAGCCTGGTTTTTTATTGGATTTTCAGCGTGGCGCAGGCAGGTTTTATCTTAACCCGACACTGGCGGGATACCCCTCAAGGGACCGAAGTTTCTTTCTGGCTAGCAACGGACAACGGGCCGTTGCACGTTACGCTTGCACCGCAAGAGTCCGTGGCGTTTATTCCCGCCGATCAGATTCCCCGCGCTCAGCATATTCTGCAGGGTGAACAAGGCTTTCGCCTGACGCCGCTGGCGTTAAAGGATTTTCACCGTCAGCCGGTGTATGGCCTTTACTGTCGCGCCCATCGCCAGTTGATGAATTACGAAAAGCGCCTGCGTGAAGGTGGCGTTACCGTTTACGAGGCTGATGTGCGCCCGCCAGAACGCTATCTGATGGAGCGTTTTATCACCGCTCCGGTGTGGGTCGAGGGAGATATGCGCAATGGCGCTATCGTCAATGCTCGCCTGAAACCGCATCCCGACTATCGTCCGCCGCTCAAGTGGGTTTCTATTGATATTGAAACCACCCGCCACGGTGAGCTGTACTGCATCGGCCTGGAAGGTTGCGGGCAGCGCATCGTTTATATGCTGGGGCCAGAGAATGGCGACGCCTCCGCGCTCGATTTCGAACTGGAATACGTTGCCAGCCGCCCGCTGCTGCTGGAAAAACTTAACGCCTGGTTTGCAAACCACGATCCCGATGTGATCATCGGCTGGAACGTGGTGCAGTTCGATCTGCGAATGCTGCAAAAACATGCCGAGCGTTACCGTATTCCACTGCGTCTGGGGCGCGATAACAGCGAGCTGGAGTGGCGCGAGCACGGCTTTAAAGACGGCGTCTTTTTCGCCCAGGCTAAAGGTCGGCTAATTATCGACGGTATCGAGGCGCTGAAATCCGCGTTCTGGAATTTCTCTTCATTCTCACTGGAAACTGTTGCTCAGGAGCTATTAGGCGAAGGAAAATCTATCGATAATCCGTGGGATCGGATGGACGAAATTGACCGCCGTTTCGCCGAAGATAAGCCCGCGCTGGCGACTTATAACCTGAAAGATTGCGAACTGGTGACGCAGATTTTCCATAAAACAGAAATCATGCCATTTTTGCTCGAACGAGCAACGGTGAACGGCCTGCCAGTAGATCGGCACGGGGGATCGGTGGCGGCGTTTGGTCATCTCTATTTTCCCCGTATGCACCGCGCTGGTTATGTCGCGCCTAATCTCGGCGAAGTGCCGCCACACGCCAGCCCTGGCGGCTACGTGATGGATTCGCGGCCAGGGCTTTATGATTCGGTGCTGGTGCTGGACTACAAAAGCCTGTATCCGTCGATCATCCGCACTTTTCTGATTGATCCCGTCGGGCTGGTAGAAGGCATGGCGCAGCCTGATCCAGAGCACAGCACCGAAGGTTTTCTTGATGCCTGGTTCTCGCGGGAAAAACATTGCCTGCCGGAGATTGTGACTAACATCTGGCACGGGCGCGATGAAGCCAAACGTCAGGGCAACAAGCCGCTGTCGCAGGCGCTGAAGATCATCATGAATGCCTTTTATGGCGTGCTCGGCACCACCGCCTGCCGCTTTTTCGATCCGCGCCTGGCCTCGTCGATCACCATGCGTGGTCATCAGATCATGCGGCAAACCAAAGCATTGATTGAAGCGCAGGGCTACGACGTGATCTACGGCGATACCGACTCAACGTTTGTTTGGCTGAAAGGCGCACATTCGGAAGAAGAGGCGGCGAAAATCGGTCGTGCACTGGTGCAGCACGTTAACGCCTGGTGGGCGGAAACGCTGCAAAAACAACGGCTGACCAGCGCATTAGAACTGGAGTATGAAACTCATTTCTGCCGTTTTCTGATGCCAACCATTCGCGGAGCCGATACCGGCAGCAAAAAACGCTACGCCGGGCTGATTCAGGAGGGTGACAAACAGCGGATGGTGTTTAAAGGGCTGGAAACCGTGCGCACCGACTGGACGCCGCTGGCCCAGCAGTTTCAGCAGGAACTTTACCTGCGCATCTTCCGCAACGAGCCATATCAGGAATACGTACGCGAAACCATCGACAAACTGATGGCGGGTGAACTGGATGCCCAACTGGTTTACCGTAAACGGCTGCGCCGTCCGCTGAGCGAATATCAGCGTAATGTACCGCCACATGTACGCGCTGCACGCCTTGCCGATGAAGAAAACCAAACACGCGGTCGCCCCTTGCAATACCAGAACCGTGGCACCATTAAGTACGTATGGACCACCAACGGCCCGGAGCCGCTGGACTACCAACGTTCACCGCTGGATTACGAACACTATCTGACCCGCCAGCTTCAGCCAGTGGCGGAAGGAATACTCCCCTTTATTGAGGATAATTTTGCTACACTTATGACCGGGCAACTTGGGCTATTTTGAGCAAAAAAAGAGTTCGTCAGATACCATTTTGATGCGTGACGAATGCCTTGCCATCCAGTACCATAGCGCCCTTTCCATTCCTGGACCTGAATAACACCACTACCACATTAGCCTGGTAGCGGGTAGTTATTGCCTGCAATTAAAGATATAGAGCCAAACACATATGCCTTTTACACTTGGTCAACGCTGGATCAGCGATACAGAAAGCGAATTAGGACTTGGAACCGTTGTCGCGGTGGATGCGCGAACTGTCACATTACTTTTCCCATCTACTGGTGAAAACCGTCTGTACGCACGCAGTGATTCCCCCGTGACCCGCGTGATGTTCAACCCTGGTGATACCATTACCAGCCATGACGGCTGGCAGATGCAAGTCGAAGAAGTAAAAGAAGAAAATGGCTTGCTGACCTATATCGGTATTCGCCTGGATAATGAAGAGTCCGGCGTAGCCCTGCGTGAAGTTTTCCTTGATAGCAAACTGGTGTTCAGCAAACCGCAGGACCGTCTGTTTGCCGGGCAGATTGACCGTATGGACCGCTTTGCGCTGCGTTATCGCGCGCGTAAGTATTCCAGCGAACAGTTCCGTATGCCGTACAGCGGCCTGCGCGGTCAGCGTACCAGTCTGATCCCGCACCAGCTCAACATCGCTCATGATGTTGGTCGCCGCCACGCGCCGCGCGTTCTGCTGGCTGACGAAGTGGGTTTAGGGAAAACCATTGAAGCTGGGATGATCCTGCATCAGCAGTTGCTCTCTGGCGCTGCTGAACGTGTGCTGATTATCGTACCGGAAACTTTACAGCATCAGTGGCTGGTGGAAATGCTGCGCCGTTTCAACCTGCGCTTTGCTCTGTTTGATGATGAGCGTTATGCCGAAGCTCAGCACGATGCTTACAACCCGTTCGATACCGAACAGCTGGTGATTTGCTCTCTGGATTTTGCCCGTCGTAGCAAACAGCGTCTGGAACACCTCTGTGAAGCCGAGTGGGATCTGCTGGTGGTCGATGAAGCGCATCACCTGGTGTGGAGCGAAGACGCGCCGAGCCGTGAATATCAGGCTATTGAACAACTGGCAGAGCACGTGCCGGGCGTTCTGCTGCTGACCGCAACCCCGGAACAGCTGGGAATGGAAAGCCACTTCGCCCGTCTGCGTCTGCTGGACCCGAACCGTTTCCACGATTTTGCGCAATTCGTTGAAGAGCAGAAAAATTATCGTCCGGTTGCGGACGCCGTTGCCATGCTGCTGGCAGGTAACAAACTGAGCAATGACGAACTGAACATGCTCGGTGAGATGATCGGCGAGCAGGATATTGAGCCGCTGTTGCAAGCAGCAAACAGCGACAGCGAAGATGCACAGAGCGCCCGTCAGGAACTGGTTTCGATGCTGATGGATCGCCACGGCACCAGCCGCGTGCTGTTCCGTAACACGCGTAACGGTGTGAAAGGCTTCCCGAAACGCGAACTGCACACTATTAAGCTGCCGCTGCCGACGCAGTATCAGACCGCAATTAAAGTGTCCGGCATTATGGGCGCACGCAAAAGTGCGGAAGATCGCGCTCGCGATATGCTCTACCCGGAGCGTATTTATCAGGAATTTGAAGGTGATAACGCTACCTGGTGGAACTTCGATCCGCGCGTTGAGTGGCTGATGGGCTACCTGACCAGCCATCGCTCTCAGAAAGTGCTGGTGATCTGCGCCAAAGCTGCCACTGCGCTGCAACTGGAGCAAGTACTGCGCGAACGTGAAGGTATTCGCGCCGCAGTGTTCCACGAAGGCATGTCGATTATCGAACGTGACCGCGCTGCCGCCTGGTTTGCCGAAGAAGACACCGGCGCACAGGTACTGCTGTGCTCGGAAATCGGTTCTGAAGGACGTAACTTCCAGTTCGCCAGCCACATGGTGATGTTTGACCTGCCATTCAACCCGGATCTGCTGGAGCAGCGTATTGGTCGTCTGGATCGTATTGGTCAGGCGCACGATATTCAGATCCATGTGCCTTATCTGGAGAAAACCGCTCAGTCGGTGCTGGTGCGCTGGTATCACGAAGGTCTGGATGCATTCGAGCACACCTGCCCGACCGGACGCACTATTTACGATAGCGTATACAACGATCTGATTAACTATCTGGCTTCACCGGATCAAACCGAAGGCTTTGACGATCTGATCAAAAACTGCCGCGAGCAGCATGAAGCGCTGAAAGCACAGCTGGAACAGGGTCGTGACCGCCTGCTGGAAATCCATTCCAACGGTGGCGAAAAAGCCCAGGCACTGGCAGAAAGCATTGAAGAGCAGGATGACGATACCAACCTGATCGCCTTCGCCATGAACCTGTTCGATATCATCGGTATCAATCAGGACGATCGCGGCGACAACATGATCGTGCTGACGCCGTCCGACCATATGCTGGTGCCGGACTTCCCTGGCCTGTCGGAAGACGGTATTACCATCACCTTCGACCGTGAAGTGGCGCTGGCGCGTGAAGATGCACAGTTTATTACCTGGGAGCATCCGCTCATCCGCAACGGTCTGGATCTGATCCTCTCTGGCGATACTGGTAGCAGCACGATTTCACTGTTGAAAAACAAAGCATTGCCGGTAGGTACACTGTTGGTAGAGCTGATTTACGTGGTTGAAGCCCAGGCGCCGAAGCAGTTGCAGCTTAACCGCTTCCTGCCACCGACGCCGGTACGTATGCTGCTGGATAAAAACGGCAACAACCTGGCGGCGCAGGTAGAGTTTGAAACCTTTAACCGTCAGCTTAACGCGGTTAACCGTCACACCGGCAGCAAACTGGTTAACGCCGTGCAGCAGGATGTTCACGCTATCCTCCAGTTGGGTGAAGCGCAGATCGAGAAATCTGCCCGTGCATTGATTGATGCAGCGCGTAACGAAGCCGACGAAAAACTGTCTGCCGAGCTGTCTCGTCTGGAAGCGCTGCGCGCAGTGAACCCGAACATTCGTGACGACGAACTGACCGCCATTGAAAGCAACCGTCAGCAGGTAATGGAAAGCCTGGATCAGGCAGGCTGGCGTCTGGATGCCCTGCGTTTGATCGTTGTAACGCATCAGTAACGGAGCCGAAAATGGGGATGGAAAACTACAATCCACCGCAGGAGCCCTGGTTGGTTATCCTGTATCAGGATGACCACATTATGGTGGTCAACAAGCCGAGCGGTTTATTGTCTGTGCCAGGTCGTCTGGAAGAGCACAAAGATAGCGTGATGACGCGCATTCAGCGTGATTATCCGCAGGCAGAATCGGTGCATCGTCTGGATATGGCTACCAGCGGCGTGATTGTAGTGGCGCTGACCAAAGCCGCGGAGCGGGAGTTAAAACGCCAGTTCCGCGAGCGCGAGCCGAAAAAGCAGTATGTGGCCCGCGTCTGGGGGCATCCATCCCCTGCGGAAGGTCTGGTGGATCTGCCGCTGATTTGCGACTGGCCAAACCGCCCGAAACAGAAAGTCTGTTACGAAACTGGCAAGCCTGCGCAGACGGAATATGAAGTGGTGGAGTATGCGGCGGATAACACGGCAAGAGTGGTGTTAAAACCGATTACCGGGCGTTCGCATCAGTTGCGTGTGCATATGCTGGCGCTGGGTCATCCGATTCTCGGCGATCGTTTTTATGCATCACCAGAAGCGAGAGCAATGGCACCGCGTTTGTTGCTGCATGCGGAGATGCTGACAATTACTCATCCGGCGTATGGCAATAGTATGACGTTTAAAGCGCCAGCGGATTTTTAATCGTCACGCTGGCGAAGTTCGGTAGGCCGGAGAAGGCGTTCACGCCGCATCCGGCAATTTTGCGCCGATTGCCTGATGCGACGCGGGTCGCGTCTTATCAGGCCTACACTTTGAAACTTATTTAAATCCTTTCTGCTGCTTAATCAGCTCATACGCCTGCTGAATTTCCTGCGCTTTTTGCTTCGCCATCTCCATCATCTCTGGCGGTAAACCTTTCGCCACCAGCTTATCCGGATGGTGTTCACTCATCAGCTTACGGTAGGCGCGTTTAATGGTGGTCGCCTCATCCGTTGGCTTCACGCCCAGCACATTACAGGCATCTTCCAGCGTCGGGCCACGCTGCGCTTGCTGCCAGTTACCACCGCCGGACTGCTGCTGATAACCGCCGCCAAACTGTGCACCGCCCTGCATCATGCGCAGAAACTGATCAAACTGGGCGCGGGAGATGCCTAATTCTTCAGCAATGACATACAGCACCGCTCGCTCATTCGGATGCAGCGAACCATCAGCAAATGCCGCCTGAATCTGGATCTCCAGAAACATGCGAATTAAATCAAAACGCCCGAAGCAGACACTGCGGAACTGACGCATCTTTTCGCGCAGTGGGTAATTGTCTGATTTTCCCACCCGGAACGCATTTTGTGCCGCAGTACGGGAAGCACCATGAAGATTCATTCGCTCCATCAGCTGGCTGGCGATATGAATATCAGCCTCGGTAACGCGACCTTTGGATTTGGTTAAATGCCCCATCACTTCAAAAGTGGTGGCAAAAAACAGCGCCTGACGCTCGCGCTGGTTGGCGAACCACGCCATCTTGCGGCTACGGGCTTTATCAAACATATGGCCAATTAACAGGCCTAACACAACGCCCCAAAAGCCGCCGCCCATCAGTAAGGCCACGGCCACGCCAATGATTTTTCCCCAATACTGCATATATTCCCCAAATGGACTTACGGAAACCAGCGCTATCTCCCACAATATAAAGGTGCTTTTACCGTTTTCCGGCTGCGGTCAATTGTGGGACATCGCCTATAATTTGCATTATCATACCTGTCATTCAATGCCGTGCCTAACACCACAGACGCTATTCGGACAGGATTAACACTAGCGTAGAGATGACGAGTACGTTAGTCTCTGACCGTTTGTCACGCGCAACGTTACCGATGATGGAACAATAAAATCAACGTATGAAAAAACGTATCCCCACTCTCCTGGCCACCATGATTGCCACCGCCCTTTATAGTCAACAGGGACTGGCAGCCGACCTCGCCTCACAGTGCATGTTGGGCGTGCCAAGCTATGACCGTCCTCTGGTACAGGGCGATACCAATGACCTACCCGTGACGATTAATGCTGACCATGCAAAGGGGAACTACCCCGATGACGCCGTGTTTAGCGGCAGCGTGGATATCATGCAGGGTAACAGCCGTCTGCAGGCCGATGAAGTACAGCTTCATCAAAAAGAGGCGCCAGGACAACCGGAGCCGATACGTACCGTCGATGCGCTCGGTAATGTCCATTACGACGATAACCAGGTGATCCTCAAAGGGCCAAAAGGCTGGACGAATCTGAACACCAAAGACACCAACGTCTGGGAAGGTGATTATCAGATGGTGGGGCGTCAGGGGCGCGGTAAAGCAGACCTGATGAAACAGCGTGGCGAAAACCGCTACACCATTCTGGATAACGGTTCTTTTACCTCCTGTCTGCCAGGTTCTGATACCTGGAGCGTGGTGGGTAGCGAAATTATTCATGACCGCGAAGAACAAGTCGCGGAGATCTGGAACGCCCGTTTTAAAGTGGGTCCGGTTCCGATCTTTTACAGCCCCTATTTACAGTTGCCGGTGGGTGACAAACGCCGTTCTGGTTTCTTGATCCCGAACGCCAAGTACACCACCACCAACTACTTTGAGTTCTACCTGCCGTATTACTGGAACATCGCGCCAAATATGGATGCCACCATAACGCCGCATTATATGCATCGTCGTGGCAACATTATGTGGGAAAACGAATTCCGTTATCTCACCCAGGCCGGCGCAGGCTTGATGGAACTAGACTATCTGCCTTCGGATAAAGTCTATGAAGATGAACATCCAGAAGATAGCAATTCACGCCGTTGGTTGTTCTACTGGCAACACTCTGGAGTGATGGACCAGGTTTGGCGCTTTAACATCGACTACACCAAAGTCAGCGACCCGACCTATTTCAATGATTTTGATAATAAATATGGTTCCAGTACCGATGGTTATGCCACGCAAAAATTCAGCGTGGGCTATGCGGTGCAGAACTTTGACGCCACGCTTTCGACTAAACAATTCCAGGTTTTTGATGATACCAGTGGCAACAGCTATGCCGCTGAACCACAGTTAGACGTCAACTACTACCATAACGATCTCGGCCCGTTTGATACCCGAGTTTATGGTCAGGCAGTGCATTTTGTTAATACAAACAGCAATATGCCGGAGGCTACCCGCGTTCATCTGGAGCCGACGATCAACCTGCCGTTATCTAACACCTGGGGCAGTATCAATACCGAAGCGAAGCTACTGGCTACCCATTATCAGCAGACCAATCTCGACTGGTATAACAGCAACCCACAAAACAATAAGTTGGCAGATTCTGTTAACCGCGTAATGCCGCAATTTAAAGTTGACGGCAAAATGGTCTTCGAACGTGATATGGAAATGCTGGCGCCGGGTTACACCCAGACGCTGGAGCCGCGCGCACAATACCTGTATGTGCCGTATCGCGATCAGAGCGACATCTATAACTATGACTCCTCATTGCTGCAATCCGACTACTCGGGCCTGTTCCGGGACCGGACTTATGGCGGTCTTGACCGTATTGCTTCCGCGAACCAGGTCACGACCGGTATCACAACTCGCGTATATGATGATGCAGCCGTTGAACGTTTTAATATTTCCGTTGGTCAAATCTACTATTTCACGGAGTCTCGCACCGGCGATGACAACATAACATGGGAGAATGACGACAAAACGGGCTCACTGGTATGGGCAGGCGATACCTACTGGCGCATCTCCGAGCGCTGGGGATTGCGTGGCGGTATTCAGTACGATACTCGTCTGGATAACGTAGCCACCAGTAACACCAGCATTGAATACCGTCGGGATGAAGACCGTCTGGTACAGCTGAACTATCGCTACGCCAGCCCGGAATATATTCAGGCTACACTGCCTAAATACTATTCCACTGCCGAGCAGTATAAGAATGGCATTTCGCAGGTGGGTGCAGTCGCTAGCTGGCCAATCGCCGATCGTTGGTCGATTGTCGGGGCGTACTACTACGACACCAACGCGAACAAGCAAGCCGACTCAATGTTAGGTGTGCAATACAGCTCCTGCTGCTATGCGATTCGCGTCGGTTATGAGCGTAAGCTGAACGGTTGGGATAACGATAAACAACATGCGATATATGACAACGCAATCGGCTTTAACATCGAACTTCGTGGCCTGAGTTCCAACTACGGTCTGGGTACGCAAGAGATGCTGCGTTCGAACATTCTGCCGTATCAAAACTCTTTGTGATTTGTTGATTTACCACGTAATCCGCAGTGCGGTTAATTGAAATGGAAAAAGTATGAAGAACTGGAAAACGCTGCTTCTCGGTATCGCCATGATTGCGAATACCAGTTTCGCTGCCCCCCAGGTAGTCGATAAAGTCGCAGCCGTCGTCAATAACGGCGTCGTGCTGGAAAGCGACGTTGATGGATTAATGCAGTCGGTAAAAATGAACGCTGCCCAGGCAAGGCAGCAACTTCCTGATGACGCTACGCTGCGCCACCAAATCATGGAACGTTTGATCATGGATCAAATTCTCCTGCAGATGGGGCAGAAAATGGGGGTTAAAATCTCCGATGAGCAGCTTGATCAGGCGATTGCCAACATTGCCAAACAGAACAACATGACGCTGGATCAGATGCGCAGCCGTCTGGCTTACGATGGTCTGAACTACAACACCTATCGTAATCAGATCCGCAAAGAGATGATTATCTCGGAAGTGCGCAACAACGAAGTGCGTCGTCGCATCACTATCCTGCCACAGGAAGTTGAAGCTCTGGCGCAGCAAGTCGGTAATCAAAATGATGCCAGCACTGAACTGAACTTAAGCCACATCCTGATCCCGCTGCCGGAAAACCCGTCTTCTGAACAGGTGAATGAGGCGGAAACTCAGGCGCGTGCCATTGTCGATCAGGCACGTAACGGTGCAGACTTCGGCAAACTGGCTATCGCTCACTCTGCCGATCAGCAAGCGCTGAACGGCGGCCAAATGGGCTGGGGTCGCATTCAGGAGCTGCCGGGGATCTTCGCCCAGGCATTAAGCACCGCGAAGAAAGGCGACATTGTTGGCCCAATTCGTTCCGGCGTTGGCTTCCATATTCTGAAAGTTAACGACCTGCGCGGCGAAAGCAAAAATATCTCGGTGACCGAAGTTCATGCTCGCCATATTCTGCTGAAACCGTCGCCTATCATGACTGACGAACAGGCCCGCGTGAAACTGGAACAAATTGCTGCGGATATCAAGAGCGGTAAAACCACATTTGCTGCCGCAGCAAAAGAGTTCTCTCAGGATCCTGGCTCTGCAAATCAGGGCGGCGATCTCGGTTGGGCTACGCCAGATATTTTCGATCCGGCCTTCCGTGATGCGTTGACCCGCCTGAACAAAGGCCAAATGAGTGCACCGGTTCACTCTTCATTCGGCTGGCATTTAATCGAACTGCTGGACACCCGTAACGTCGATAAAACCGATGCGGCGCAAAAAGATCGTGCATACCGCATGCTGATGAACCGTAAGTTCTCGGAAGAAGCAGCAAGCTGGATGCAGGAACAACGCGCCAGCGCTTATGTGAAAATTTTGAGCAACTAATGGTTAAACCCCAACGTGTTGTGATCACTCCCGGCGAACCCGCCGGGATTGGCCCGGACTTAGTTGTCCAGCTTGCACAACGAGAGTGGCCGGTAGAACTGGTTGTTTGTGCCGATGCCACTCTCCTTACCGACCGGGCAGCGATGCTCGGTTTACCGCTTAACCTCCGCCCTTATTCCCCCGACTCCCCTGCGCAACCGCAATCTGCGGGAACGCTGACGCTACTTCCCATTGCACTACGTGTACCTGCCACTGCGGGACAATTAGCAGTTGAGAATGGGCATTATGTGGTGGAGACGCTGGCACGCGCGTGCGACGGTTGCCTTAACGGCGAATTTGCCGCGCTGATCACAGGTCCGGTGCATAAAGGCGTCATTAATGACGCAGGCATTCCGTTTACCGGTCATACCGAGTTTTTTGAAGAACGCTCGCAGGCGAAAAAAGTGGTGATGATGCTGGCAACCGAAGAACTTCGCGTGGCGCTGGCAACAACGCATTTACCGCTGCGCGATATTGCAGACGCCATCACCCCTGCGCTTCTGCACGAAGTGATTGCTATTTTGCATCACGATTTGCGAACCAAATTTGGTATTGCCGAACCGCGCATTCTGGTCTGTGGCCTGAATCCGCACGCGGGCGAAGGCGGTCATATGGGCACGGAAGAGATAGATACCATCATTCCCGTTCTCGACGAACTGCGGGCGCAGGGAATGAAACTCAACGGGCCGTTGCCTGCCGATACCCTGTTTCAGCCGAAATATCTCGACAACGCCGACGCTGTGCTGGCGATGTACCACGATCAGGGTCTTCCCGTGCTAAAATACCAGGGCTTCGGGCGCGGTGTGAACATTACGCTGGGCCTGCCCTTTATTCGCACATCAGTGGACCACGGCACCGCGCTTGAACTGGCGGGACGTGGCAAAGCCGATGTCGGCAGTTTTATTACGGCGCTTAATCTCGCCATCAAAATGATTGTTAATACCCAATGAATAATCGAGTCCACCAGGGCCATTTAGCCCGTAAACGCTTCGGGCAAAACTTTCTCAACGATCAGTTCGTGATCGACAGTATTGTTTCTGCCATTAACCCGCAAAAGGGCCAGGCAATGGTCGAAATCGGCCCCGGTCTGGCAGCTTTAACCGAACCGGTTGGCGAACGACTGGACCAGCTGACAGTCATCGAACTTGACCGCGATCTGGCAGCGCGCCTGCAAACGCATCCGTTCTTAGGCCCGAAACTGACGATTTATCAGCAGGATGCGATGACCTTCAACTTCGGTGAACTGGCAGAGAAAATGGGCCAGCCGCTGCGTGTTTTCGGCAACCTGCCGTATAACATTTCCACGCCGTTGATGTTCCATCTGTTTAGCTATACTGATGCCATTGCCGACATGCACTTTATGTTGCAAAAAGAGGTGGTGAATCGTCTGGTTGCAGGACCGAACAGCAAGGCGTATGGTCGATTAAGCGTCATGGCGCAATACTATTGCAACGTGATCCCGGTGCTGGAAGTGCCGCCATCAGCCTTTACACCACCACCCAAAGTGGATTCCGCCGTCGTACGTCTGGTTCCGCACACGACGATGCCTTATCCGGTTAAAGATATTCGCGTGCTGAGTCGTATCACCACTGAAGCCTTTAACCAGCGTCGTAAAACCATTCGTAATAGCCTCGGCAACTTGTTTAGCGCCGATGTGTTAACGGGAATGGGGATCGACCCAGCGATGCGAGCGGAAAATATCTCTGTCGCGCAATATTGCCAGATGGCGAACTATCTGGCGGAGAACGCGCCTTTGCAGGAGAGTTAACAATGATCAATTCGCCCCGAGTGTGTATTCAGGTTCAAAGCGTCTACATTGAGGCACAATCTTCACCTGATAATGAACGTTACGTTTTTTCTTATACCGTAACCATACGCAACCTGGGGCGAGCGCCAGTGCAGTTGTTGGGGCGTTACTGGCTGATCACCAACGGCAATGGCCGTGAAACAGAAGTCCAGGGCGAAGGTGTCGTTGGCGTTCAGCCGCTTATCGCCCCTGGCGAAGAGTACCAGTACACCAGCGGGGCAATCATTGAAACCCCGCTGGGCACCATGCAGGGTCACTACGAAATGATCGATGAAAACGGCGTCCCATTCAGCATCGACATTCCCGTATTCCGACTCGCCGTTCCCACACTCATTCATTAAAAAAATATGGCAACATACCTTATTGGCGATATTCATGGCTGTTACGATGAACTTATCGCATTGCTGCATAAAGTAGAATTTACCCCTGGGAAAGATACCCTCTGGCTGACGGGCGATCTGGTTGCGCGCGGTCCTGGTTCGCTTGATGTACTGCGCTATGTGAAATCCTTAGGCGACAGCGTACGTCTGGTGCTGGGCAATCACGATCTGCATCTGCTGGCAGTATTTTCAGGCATAAGCCGCAACAAACCAAAAGATCGTCTCACGCCACTACTGGAAGCGCCTGATGCCGATGAACTGCTTAACTGGCTACGTCGTCAGCCTTTGTTGCAAATCGATGAAGAGAAAAAGCTGGTGATGGCCCACGCGGGGATCACGCCGCAGTGGGACTTACCGACCGCGAAAGAGTGCGCACGTGACGTAGAAGCGGTACTGTCAAGCGACTCTTACCCTTTCTTCCTCGATGCCATGTACGGCGATATGCCGAACAACTGGTCACCAGATTTGCGAGGTCTGGCGCGATTACGTTTTATCACCAACGCCTTTACCCGTATGCGCTTTTGCTTTCCAAACGGTCAACTGGATATGTACAGCAAAGAATCGCCGGAAGAAGCCCCTGCCCCGCTGAAACCGTGGTTTGCGATTCCTGGCCCTGTCGCTGAAGAGTACAGCATCGCTTTTGGTCACTGGGCATCGCTGGAAGGCAAAGGTACGCCGGAAGGTATTTACGCGCTGGATACCGGCTGCTGCTGGGGTGGTACATTAACCTGCCTGCGCTGGGAAGATAAACAGTATTTTGTCCAGCCGTCGAACAGACATAAGGATATGGGCGAAGCGGCGGCGTCTTAAACACAGCCTGATACAGGAAGGCCGGATAAGACGCGACCGGCGTCGCATCCGGCACTAGCCGTAAATTCTATACAAACTTACCGCCGCTCCAGAATCTCAAAGCAATAGCTGTGAGAGTTCTGCGCATCAGCGTCGTGGAATTCGCTGAATACCGATTCCCAGTCATCCGGCTCGTAATCCGGGAAATGGGTGTCGCCTTCCACTTCCGCGTCGATATGCGTCAGATACATTTTCTGCGCTTTTGGCAGGAACTGCTCATAAACGCGACCGCCGCCAATCACCATAATTTCTGGTACGTCACCACACGCCGCAATGGCTTCATCAACCGACTTCACCCACGTCACGCGATCGTCCGTGCCAGGCTTGCTGCTGATGATAATGTTTTTGCGCCCCGGCAGCGGGCGGCCAATCGATTCCCAGGTATGGCGGCCCATAACTACGGGTTTATTTAAGGTGTTGCGTTTAAACCAGGCGAGATCGGCAGGCAGGTTCCACGGCATGGCGTTTTCCATGCCGATAACGCGATCTACCGCTAACGCCGCAATCAGACTGATCATTGGGGTATCCTGATAAAAAAAATTGTCGCCACTATACGTAAAGCGTAAACCTTCGTCGACTGGCGAAAGGATGATGTTGAAGAAAATTTTTATTTTGCTGGCGAGTCCATAATCTGTTCGTGGACTCGCCGCATTACAATGAAATAAAAACAAATAGTTAGCTGTAAAGCGTGATTTACGTCACTCTTTATTAGGATAAGGGTTTCGTTTCCGGTTCATCCGCCATGTTGCCGGTATGTTTCCCCTCTTCAGTACCCTGCCAGCCATGCCGTTGGATGAGTGACAGATGTTCCCGGTCCTCGGTGATAATCTCACTTAACATCGCGCTGGTTCGTTTATAGACCGCCGCGCGGGCTTTGGTATCGTTCTCAACCATTGCCATCTCTTCCACCATCTGAATATTAAAGCGGCGGAACACATCGGCGCGTTCTCGCGCTTCATATGGCCCCAGCCCTAAACTTTCCAGCGCCAGACGCCCGATTTTCAGCGCTCCTTCGAAGGTTTCACGTTCCGGCTTTTCAACACCTGCCTGGCGCAAACGAATGTAGTGGTCGACATCGCGGGCGCGGGCAATAATCTGCAAATGCGGGAAATGTTCTTTCACCATCTCCGTCAGTTGCAGGTTGGTTTGCGGATCGTCGATGGCGTTAATCAGCACTTCCGCTTTCGCCGCACCCGCAGATTCCAGTAAATCCATCCGCGTGGCATCGCCATAAAACACTTTCATGCCGAATTTACGCAGCGTTTCGATATGGTCCGGGTCGTGATCGAGCACCACCATTTTCACCCCGCTGGAGAGCAGTAAACGCCCGGTTATCTGCCCAAAACGACCGAATCCGGCAATGATTACCCGCGGCTGTTCTTCGTCGATCTCATCGGCTTCACGCGCTTCTTCAGTAGAAGATTGCTCAAGGCGATTGAGGATCACCAACAGAATCGGCGTTGCCGCCATCGACAGCGCCACCGCCAGGGTCAGCGATTTCGCCCACTCTGGCTCCAGCACATTCGCCATCTGCGCCGCACCAAATACCACAAAGGCAAACTCACTGCCCTGCCCTAATAACACCGCAAACCAGCGACGCTGTTTATTTGGTACCTGCAACGGTCGGGCAATCAGCCACAGCATGGCGATTTTGATGATGAGGAAACCAAGCAGCAAAATAACAATGCGCAATGGGTTTTCAAGCAGCGTGCCAAAGTCTATCGACATGCCAACGCCGATGAAAAACAGCCCCAGTAGCAAACCTTTAAATGGTTCGATATCGCTTTCCAGCGCATGACGATATTCCGAGCTTGCCAGCAGTACGCCCGCCAGAAACGCGCCCATCGCCATCGACAAGCCGACCTCTTCCAGCAGCAAACCAAAGCCAAACACGAGGAATAAAGCCACGGCACTAAACACTTCCCGCAAGCCAGAGCGAGCAACAAAACGCAGTGCCGGACGCGTGACATAGCGCCCCAGCAGTACCACCAGCACCAGCGCGCCCGCCACTTTTAACGCCGACAGGGCAAATGCGCCCATCGTCGTTGAGGCACTGCTCGCCGCCAGTAGCGGGATCATCGCCACCAGCGGGATCGCCGCGATATCCTGGAACAGCAGCACCGCAAAGGCACTGCGGCCCATCTGCGTCATCATCAGATTGCGCTCATTCATCGCCTGCATGGCAATTGCCGTAGAGGAGAGCGCCAGCGTCATGCCGATCAGTTCCGCTACCTGCCAGCGCAGTCCAAGTAACATGCAGAACAGCCCCAGCAGGCCGCCGCAAATCACCATCTGCAATGCGCCACCGCCGAACACTGCCGCACGCAGCTTCCACAGCCTTTGTGGATCGAGTTCGAGGCCGATAATAAACAACATCAGCACCACGCCGATTTCAGCAAAGTGCAGGATAGATTCGGCATCGGTCACCAGTCGCAGCCCCCACGGGCCAATAATACAACCCGCGATCAGGTAGCCAAGTACCGATCCCAGACCAAGACGTACCGCAATGGGGACAATCAGCGCCGCCGAACCGAGATAAATCAGCGCCTGAATCAGCGTATGGCTATCCATGATGTGCCTCCTGCCATTCCAGCAGACGTTGCTTATAGTGACGCGCCTGCCCTTCGAGGGTTTCGTCGTCACAAATAAAGGTGCAGTGCATGGCAAACGGTGGCAGCCAGTTCAGCCCGCAGTAGATTGCCGTCGCCTGTAGCGGCTGCGACAGCACATCAAAGCCCGGATGCGCACCAATCTCAAAATGGCTTTCCCCGCCGCCGGTCGTCACCGCCCACAGCAAATGTTTGCCATGCAGCGCCGTGCCGCCATGACCGTAAGCCCAGCCGTGGGAGAAAACTTTATCGATCCAAAGTTTAAGGAGCGGTGGAATGCTGTACCACTGCATCGGGTGCTGCCAGACGATCAGATCGGCGCGAGACAGCGCCTCCTGCTCGGCGGCAATGTCGATATTGAAGTCAGGATAGAGTTGATAAAGAGAGCGAAATTCGACGCCTTCCAGCGTCCTTGCCTGTTCAAGCATCCGTTTATTCGCATGGGAATGATGCGGATACGGATGCGCATAAATTATAAGAATCATAGTTATTAGCCCGCGTGTTTACGCCTTTGTTTTCCCACAAAGTGTAGTCACATATTCACGCGGCTTATAGTCAATAATATTGATTCAGAAAAGAGAGAAATCTGAATAAATTACCCCGCTCGCTGCCTGCGAATCGTCATATTGCTGGTCTGCGCCAGTGACATCCCACGTGTTTCCGGGGCAAACGCTACGGAAATCAACAAGCCAAATAGCGAGATCCCCGCCCCCATCAGCATCGTGTTACTGATACCGTAATTATTGATAAAGATTGGCAGCGCCCAGGTTGAGATAATCGTACCGATACGGCTCAGAGACATAATTACGCCCACGGCTGAAGCACGGATATCCGTCGGGAAGAGTTCATTAGGATAAAGCCACTGCAAATTACCTGGCCCGCCAGAGAAAAAGGCATACACCGCAAATGCCATCACTACCAGCCAGATCCCCATATCCGGGATCAGCCCCAAAACCGCCAGCGCCAGCGTCATCATGGCAAAGCTGCCAATCAACAATGGACGCCGTCCGGCAGTGTTTAACCACAGCATCGGCGGAATACAGCCGAGCATAAAGAACAGGCTAATCACCACATTCCCCAGCGCCGCGTTTTTGCCAACCCCCAATCCCAACAAACCAACGATTTGCGGGCCAAAGGTGTAAATGGCGAACATCGGGATCACCTGGCAGGTCCAGATGGCGGCAACAAACAGGACAAAAGGAAAATGGCGGCGATTAAACAGATCGCGAAAACGGGTTTGCTGCGGCTGCTCTTCATCGAAAGCCACCGGTTCGCCAAACAGTTTGATCATCATCTCTTCGCACTCTTTTACTCGCCCTTTGCGTAACAACCAGCGGGGAGATTCTGGCAGTTCGAATCGACCAATCAAAATCGACAAACAGGGGATCGCCGCGCTACCCAGCATCCAACGCCAGCCGCCTTCCACATCATAAAGCCAGTAGCCGACCAGATCGGCGCAGGTCGCGCCGACATACCACATCGCGGCGATAAAGCTGATGGAAAACGCCCGCTGACGGGTACTGGAGAACTCGGTGATCATTGAGGTAGCGATGGGATAATCTGCACCAATGACAATGCCGATAAGTACCCGCATCACCAACAGTTCGACAGGGGATGAGACAAACATCGTCGCCACCGATATCACGCCGATGGCGATGATATCAATGAGGAACATTTTGCGCCGTCCGACTTTATCGGAAATATAGCCAAACAGCGATGTGCCAACGAACAGCCCGGCGAGCGTTCCCGCACCCAGCAAGCCAATCCAGTCAGCGTCCAGCTTCAGCGCCGGAGTCAGTTGCTCCAGCGCCACGCCAATCATTACCAGTACATAACCATCCAGAAACGGACCACCGCTTCCCCACAGCAAAATGCGGCGGTGAATAGAGGAAAATTTAAGATCGTCAAAGTTTCTGGACGGTTGCATGGGTTATTCCTGTTTTTTTGCAATGAGAGTCAGTACGGCGTTACGTATCAAACCAACATCAGCCGTAACGGAACTCCACACCAAAGGTGCCGCGCGGGTATTCCCACTGTTCCAGCGCCGACCCCAGCCCCAGAATGCGACAGGTGCCGCACTCCAGACATCCGGCGTAATCGAAGCGCACACTGCCGTCATCCTGCTTCTTGTACAGAGCTGCGGGGCACGCTTTCACCAGCAGCTCCAGGGCCTGTTTATCGGCATCGGCCTTCACAACAATGTGCGGATGCTCTTCATCGACATTGAATTTATTGACGCCCAGTTTGACGTCCACATTGACGGGAGAAGTCATAAAACGGTCACTCCTTTCATGCCATCCTTGATCAGATTGATGAAGCCCACTTTCTTGCCGTGGCGGAGGATTTTCTTGCGCATCAGTTCCGGCGCGCTGCCGTCAATGGTGAACAGGTCACGCGCCACACCCACCGCCAGTTCCGGGTAGCCGCTAAACATGCGTGGATTATCAAGGAACGCCGGTAGTTTCTTGTACATTCGCATATCGCGCAGCGGGCCACTCTCAAGATGCTGACGATATTCCGCCAGTTTTTGCTTACTGAAATCGTCGCTTTTCATCGCTGAAAGCACGGTTTTTGCTGCTGCTTCCCCGGCGGCAATCGCCAGATCCATACCGCGAATGGTAAAACCGAGGTTCATACACATTCCGGCGGCATCACCGGCAATCAATACGCCGTCACCAACCAACTCCGGCAGCATGTTGATGCCTGCTTCCGGCACTACGTGAGCGGAATATTCCACCAGCTTGCCGCCCGCGATCAGCGGTGCAACTGCCGGATGCTGTTTGAAATCTTCCAGCATTTGCGGCACCGATTTTTTCGCGTCATGCAGATGATGCAGACCACAAACCAGCCCCAGCGACAGAGTGTTTTCATTGGTATAAAGAAAACCGCCGCCCATCAGGCCATCGGTGGGTGATCCCGCAAACAGGCAAGCCGCACCCTGATTACCCTGCAACTGAAAACGGTCTTCGATAACCGACTGCGGTAACTCGATCAGTTCCTTCACGCCAACCGCCACATCCGTCGGTTTAACGCGTTTTGCCATCCCCAGTTTTTCGGCAAGGATGGAATTCACCCCGTCAGCAAGGATCACCGTTTTCGCTTCAATCACATCGCCATCGGCTTCTACGCCGACAACTTTGCCATCACGCTGTACGAGGTTATCGACGCGAATCCCGGTAATTAACTGCGCGCCCGCTTCTTCGGCCTGCTCCATCAGCCAGGCATCAAATTTACTGCGCAAAACGGAGTAAGAACGCTGGGATGGCGATGTTTCGTCACCATTGCAGTAGTCCATGGTCATCGCTGACTTTTCCGTCATAAACGCGAGTTTTTCATGGGTGATCAGGCGTTCTACGGGGGCGGATTCGGCGAAACCAGGAATAATGTGTTCCAGACTGTGGGCATAGAGACGCCCGCCGGTGACGTTCTTGGCACCTGCGGAATTGCCACGCTCGATAACTAACACTTGCGCCCCTTCGCGGGCGAGCACCAGTGCGGCAACCGAACCGGCAAGCCCTGCACCGACGATGATGGCGTCAAAGATATCTTCGGACATAAGAGCTCCCTGTCAGCGGCAGGGCCGAAATGCAGCCCTGCCAGAGTGGATCAACGCGCTAAAGCTGCGGTCAGTGCCGGAAGGATCTTCACGGCGTCGCCAACAATGCCGTAATCCGCGTACTGGAAGATCGGCGCATTTTTATCTTTGTTGATGGCGAAAATGGTTTGCGACGCGTTAGCGCCAACCATGTGCTGGATCTGCCCGGAGATCCCCACCGCCAGGTACAGTTCAGGTTTCAGCATCAGGTTGGAGATACCGACATAGCGTTCGTGCTCCATCCATTTTTCGTTTTCCGCCACCGGACGAGAACAGGCCAACTCCGCACCTATTGCCTTGCAAAGCTGTTCTGCCAGCACAATGTTCTCTTTGCTGCCAATGCCGCGACCGACGCTGACCACCAGACGGGCTTTGTCGAGATCGACGCTGTTGCTCTGGCGCGCCTGGGTTGCCGTGCGGGTAATCGCCACAGCCGGAGCCTGCCACTCCACGGTGTGCGTTTCGCCAGTACGTGACGCGTCTGGCTGAGCCGCATCGAACGTGCCGCTGCTGATGGTCAATACCGCATACGGCGTGGCAATGCGTTCTTCGCCAATCGCCAGACCACCGTAAACCATGTGTTTCACTGTCGCTTTACCGTCCTGTACGCTGACGGTGCAGGCATCGTTAGACACCGCCGCTTTAAGGCGATAACCCAGTTTTGCCGCCAGTAATTTGCCGCGACGAGTATTCGGCAACAGCACCAGACCGTCTGCGCCGTGCTGGCGAATAGTGTCAGCCATGACACCGGCGTAATCTTCGATCATCCGATCGTCCGGTTTGCCGTTTAATTTCCAGACATGATTAGCGCCGAGCTGGATTGCCTGTGCGCCATCGGCATCATTGAGGACAAAGGTGTTGATTTGATTAGCTAAAGCCTGCGCACCGTTCATCAGTTCCGGCAGACGAGAAGGGGTATCGCTGAATACCCAGACTTGAGAAAACGTGTTCATAGCATCCCCTGTAATTAAATGACTTTGCGAAGATTTTCAGCAAATGCGGCGATCTGTTCTTCGCCGTCGCCTTCAATCACGATGCGCTGACGCTCGCGCTGTTTCGGCGCGGCAACCTGTTGTTCAGACCAGGCTGACTCTGCGTTAAAACCGATATCCGCCGCCGACCATACCTGGACTGGCTTTTTCGCCGCGCCGAGAATGGCTTTCATCGAAGGAATTTGTGGGGAGTTGATATCAGTGGAAACAGCAACAACCGCAGGCAGCGGAATGCTTAAGGTTTCTGTTTCATCTTCCAGTTCGCGCTCAACGGTGAGGGTATCTGCCGTCAGGGAGATAATTTTGCTGACGCCGTTAACTGCCGGAATATTGAGGATTTCGCCTACCAGCAAACCAACCTGCTGGGCATAAAGGTCGGAAGAACCATCGCCACAGAGGATCAAATCAAAGCCTGCTTTCTGGGCGGCGGCAGCCAGTGCGCTCGCCGTTTGTTGCGGCAGTGCCTGCTCAAACTGGTCATCAATCACCACAATCAGTTCATCCGGGCCGCGCGATAGCACATCTTTACGCCCTTTGGCGTTGGTCAGGGCTTTACCGCCCACACTTAAGGCCGTCACCTGCGCCTCTGCCGCCTGCTGTTTTAACTGGCAAGCCGCTTCAATAGCGTTGAGATCGTATTGGCTTATTTTGGCATCGGCTTTGCTGAGATCTAATGAACCATCAGCATTATTGATCGCAATATCCTGTTCATCAGGCACGCACTTATAGCAAGTAATAATCTTCATTGCATCTCCAGAAATCATGAAGGAAACGTCGTTCATATCGGTGGTGTTAATTACAGATATCACGTCCTTTAATTCGGGAATAAAACTTTAATCACCAATATTGAAAATGTCACACGCAGATAAATCCAACTTTCAATATTGTTAAGTTCCTCACCAATATTGAAAACATGGCGTAGCAAAAAGAAATTTTCAATATTGTTTTATGGATCACCAATATTGAAAGTCAGATGCTATTTTTTTACTCACAATCAAACTCATCATATTGATTGATAATGGATATTTACACAAAGACACTCTGTTTTTACCCGATAAAAAACTGTGGTTTACATCACAGAATGCAGCCAGTTGAATACCCATTATGAGTTAGCCATTAACGCGTCCACGAGGTTAATAATAATTATATTAAATGTTAACAAAAATAAAACAAACGGGAACGCTAAATAAATATTTATTTTTACAGTGGAATTAACTCATGACAAAAGAAAAGAGAAAAACGGGAATAGAACCGAAGGTGTTCTTTCCGCCATTAATAATCGTTGGCATACTTTGTTGGCTTACAGTCAGAGATCTGGATGCGGCGAATGTCGTTATTAATGCTGTATTCAGTTACGTCACCAATGTATGGGGATGGGCATTTGAATGGTATATGGTGGTGATGCTTTTTGGTTGGTTCTGGCTGGTATTTGGCCCGTATGCCAAAAAGCGTTTAGGTAACGAACCCCCTGAGTTCAGCACCGCCAGTTGGATCTTTATGATGTTTGCCTCCTGTACGTCTGCTGCCGTACTGTTCTGGGGGTCGATTGAGATCTACTACTACATCTCCACGCCGCCATTTGCTTTAGCGCCAAACTCCACTGGCGCGAAAGAACTGGGGCTGGCCTACAGTTTGTTCCACTGGGGACCGCTACCGTGGGCCACTTACAGCTTCCTTTCCGTCGCCTTCGCGTACTTCTTCTTTGTCCGCAAAATGGATGTGATTCGCCCCAGCTCCACTCTGGTGCCGCTGGTCGGTGAAAAACATGCCAAAGGCTTGTTTGGCACTATCGTCGATAACTTCTATCTGGTGGCGCTGATCTTCGCAATGGGAACCAGTCTGGGTCTTGCCACGCCGCTGGTGACCGAGTGTATGCAGTATCTGTTTGGTATTCCGCATACCCTGCAACTGGACGCTATTATCATTACCTGCTGGATCATCCTCAACGCTATCTGCGTAGCCTGTGGTCTGCAAAAAGGGGTAAAAATCGCCAGCGATGTGCGCAGCTATCTGAGTTTCCTGATGCTTGGCTGGGTATTCATCGTCAGCGGCGCCAGCTTCATCATGAACTACTTCACCGACTCGGTGGGGATGTTGCTGATGTATCTGCCGCGCATGTTGTTCTATACCGATGCCGTTGGCAAAGGCGGCTTCCCGCAGGGCTGGACCGTGTTCTACTGGGCATGGTGGGTAATTTACGCCATCCAGATGAGTATCTTCCTGGCGCGTATTTCCCGTGGTCGTACCGTGCGTGAACTGTGCTTCGGTATGGTGATGGGGCTGACAGCATCCACCTGGATCCTGTGGACCGTGCTCGGCAGTAACACTCTGCTGTTGATGGATAAAAACATCATCAACATTCCAAACCTGATCGAACAGTACGGTGTGGCGCGCGCCATCATCGAAACCTGGGCCGCTCTGCCGCTCAGCACTGCCACCATGTGGGGCTTCTTCATTCTCTGCTTTATTGCCACCGTTACCCTGATTAACGCCTGCTCTTACACCCTGGCGATGTCCACCTGCCGCGAAGTGCGCGACGGTGAAGAACCGCCACTGCTGGTGCGTATCGGCTGGTCAGTGTTGGTTGGCATTATCGGTATTGTTCTGCTGGCGCTCGGCGGCCTGAAACCGATTCAAACCGCGATTATCGCCGGAGGATGCCCGCTGTTCTTCGTCAACATTATGGTGACGCTCTCCTTTATTAAAGACGCGAAACAGAACTGGAAAGATTAATTAACCCCCAAAATATCAAGAGGTTGAAAGATGGATTTTAATTTAAATGATGAGCAGGAACTGTTTGTCGCCGGTATCCGCGAACTGATGGCCAGCGAAAACTGGGAGGCCTATTTTGCCGAGTGCGACCGTGACAGCGTCTACCCGGAACGTTTTGTCAAAGCACTGGCGGATATGGATATCGACAGCCTGCTGATCCCGGAAGAGCACGGTGGTCTGGACGCGGGGTTCGTTACCCTCGCCGCCGTGTGGATGGAGCTGGGACGCCTGGGGGCGCCAACCTATGTGCTGTACCAGTTGCCGGGCGGGTTTAACACCATCCTGCGTGAAGGCACACAAGAGCAGATCGACAAGATTATGGCATTCCGCGGCACCGGTAAGCAGATGTGGAACTCCGCGATTACCGAACCGGGCGCGGGCTCTGACGTGGGTAGCCTGAAAACGACTTATACCCGTAGAAATGGTAAGATTTATCTTAATGGTAGTAAGTGTTTTATTACCAGCAGCGCCTACACCCCGTACATCGTGGTGATGGCGCGCGACGGGGCTTCTCCGGACAAACCTGTCTACACCGAATGGTTTGTTGATATGAGCAAACCGGGCATCAAAGTGACCAAACTTGAGAAGCTCGGTCTGCGTATGGATAGCTGCTGTGAAATCACCTTTGACGATGTGGAACTGGACGAGAAAGACATGTTCGGTCGGGAAGGTAACGGCTTTAACCGCGTCAAAGAAGAGTTCGACCATGAACGTTTCCTGGTAGCCCTGACCAACTATGGTACAGCGATGTGCGCCTTTGAAGATGCGGCGCGCTACGCCAACCAACGCGTGCAGTTTGGCGAGGCGATTGGTCGTTTCCAGTTGATTCAGGAAAAATTCGCCCACATGGCGATCAAATTAAACTCCATGAAAAACATGCTGTATGAAGCAGCGTGGAAAGCAGACAACGGCACCATCACCTCTGGTGATGCGGCAATGTGCAAATACTTCTGCGCCAATGCGGCATTTGAAGTGGTGGATAGCGCAATGCAGGTGCTGGGCGGTGTCGGGATTGCGGGCAACCACCGCATCAGCCGCTTCTGGCGTGATCTGCGTGTAGACCGCGTCTCCGGCGGATCTGACGAAATGCAGATCCTGACGCTGGGTCGTGCGGTACTGAAGCAATACCGCTAAGTCCGTGCGCTGCCTGATGCGACGCTGATGCGTCTTATCAGGCCTACGGGAGCACGAATGTAGGCCGGATAAGGCGTTTACGCCGCATCCGGCAGTCATGCGCTACACAAATTTTTCAGGAGCTAATAATGGATCATCTACCCATGCCGAAATTCGGGCCGCTGGCCGGATTGCGCGTTGTCTTCTCCGGTATCGAAATCGCCGGACCGTTCGCCGGGCAAATGTTCGCAGAATGGGGTGCGGAAGTTATCTGGATCGAGAACGTCGCCTGGGCCGACACCATTCGCGTTCAACCTAACTACCCGCAGCTCTCCCGCCGCAATTTGCACGCGCTGTCGTTAAATATTTTCAAAGATGAAGGCCGCGAAGCGTTTCTGAAATTAATGGAAACCACCGATATCTTCATCGAAGCCAGTAAAGGTCCGGCCTTTGCCCGTCGTGGCATTACCGATGAAGTACTGTGGCAGCACAACCCGAAACTGGTTATCGCTCACCTGTCCGGTTTTGGTCAGTACGGCACCGAGGAGTACACCAATCTTCCGGCCTATAACACCATCGCCCAGGCCTTCAGTGGTTACCTGATTCAGAACGGTGATGTTGACCAGCCAATGCCTGCCTTCCCGTATACCGCCGATTACTTTTCTGGCCTGACTGCCACCACGGCGGCGCTGGCAGCACTGCATAAAGTGCGCGAAACCGGAAAAGGCGAAAGTATCGACATCGCCATGTATGAAGTGATGCTGCGTATGGGCCAGTACTTCATGATGGATTACTTCAACGGCGGCGAAATGTGCCCGCGCATGACCAAAGGGAAAGATCCCTACTACGCCGGTTGCGGTCTGTACAAATGCGCCGACGGCTACATCGTGATGGAACTGGTGGGCATTACTCAGATTGCAGAATGCTTTAAAGATATTGGACTCGTACATCTGCTCGGTACGCCGGAAATCCCGGAAGGCACCCAGCTTATTCACCGTATCGAATGCCCTTACGGCCCGCTGGTTGAAGAGAAACTCGATGCCTGGCTGGCGGCACATACCATCGCAGAAGTTAAAGAACGCTTTGCTGAACTGAATATCGCCTGCGCCAAAGTACTGACCGTACCGGAACTGGAAAGCAATCCACAGTATGTGGCCCGTGAATCAATCACCCAGTGGCAAACGATGGATGGTCGCACCTGCAAAGGGCCGAACGTGATGCCGAAATTCAAAAATAACCCCGGCCAAATCTGGCGTGGAATGCCATCACATGGCATGGACACGGCTGCCATTTTGAAAACTATCGGCTACAGCGAAAACGACATTCAGGAGTTGGTCAGCAAAGGTCTGGCCAAAGTTGAGGACTAAACGCGTGGCGCCAGTCGGCTTGCCTGACTAGCGCCCGCCCAATAACAAACGAACAAAATGGATAGAGGTGCAATGGATATCATTGGCGGACAACATCTACGTCAAATGTGGGACGATCTGGCGGACGTTTACGGTCATAAAACGGCGCTGATTTGTGAATCCAGCGGCGGAGTCGTTAACCGGTATAGTTATCTTGAGTTAAATCAGGAGATTAACCGCACGGCAAACCTGTTTTATACGCTGGGGATTCGCAAAGGCGACAAGGTTGCTCTACATCTCGACAACTGCCCGGAATTTATCTTTTGCTGGTTCGGGCTGGCAAAAATTGGCGCAATTATGGTGCCGATTAACGCCCGCCTGTTGCGCGAAGAAAGCGCGTGGATCCTGCAAAATAGCCAGGCGTGCCTGCTGGTAACCAGTGCACAATTCTATCCTATGTATCAACAGATTCAGCAGGAAGATGCCTCGCAGTTGCGGCACATTTGCCTGACAGATGTGGAGCTTCCCGCTGATGATGGCGTGAGTTCGTTTACTCAACTGAAAAATCAACAACCTGTAACCTTGTGCTATGCACCGCCGCTATCGACCGACGATACGGCGGAAATTCTCTTTACCTCCGGTACCACTTCCCGACCGAAAGGTGTGGTGATTACCCATTACAACCTGCGCTTCGCTGGATATTACTCCGCCTGGCAGTGCGCACTGCGTGACGATGACGTCTACCTGACGGTAATGCCTGCGTTTCATATCGATTGCCAGTGTACTGCGGCGATGGCGGCGTTTTCTGCCGGAGCCACCTTTGTGCTGGTCGAGAAATACAGCGCCCGCGCCTTCTGGGGACAGGTACAGAAGTACCGCGCCACCATTACCGAATGTATTCCGATGATGATCCGTACCTTGATGGTGCAGCCGCCTTCAGCGAACGATCAGCAACACCGCCTGCGGGAAGTGATGTTTTATCTCAACCTGTCGGAGCAGGAAAAAGATGCGTTTTGTGAACGCTTCGGCGTTCGCTTGCTGACGTCTTATGGGATGACAGAAACCATTGTGGGCATTATCGGCGATCGCCCTGGCGATAAACGACGCTGGCCGTCGATTGGTCGGGCGGGTTTTTGCTACGAAGCGGAGATTCGCGACGATCACAATCGTCTGCTCCCGGCAGGTGAGATCGGTGAAATCTGCATTAAAGGCGTACCTGGGAAAACCATCTTCAAAGAGTACTTTCTCAACCCACAAGCCACTGCGAAAGTGCTGGAAGCCGATGGCTGGCTGCATACCGGCGATACCGGATACCGCGACGAAGAGGGCTTTTTTTATTTCGTCGATCGCCGCTGCAATATGATCAAACGCGGTGGGGAGAATGTCTCCTGCGTGGAGCTGGAAAATATTATCGCCGCGCACCCGAAAATTCAGGACATCGTGGTTGTTGGTATTAACGATTCGATTCGCGATGAAGCCATCAAAGCGTTTGTGGTGCTGAATGAAGGTGAAATATTGAGCGAAGAGGAATTCTTCTACTTTTGCGAACAGAATATGGCGAAATTTAAAGTGCCTTCTTATCTGGAGATCAGAAAAGATCTACCGCGTAATTGCTCGGGGAAAATAATCAGAAAGGCGCTGAAATAAACACTACAGCAGGGTACTACTCTGTCTGGTAATAATCACGTTCAACAATAATATGCATTTTTTTGCAGGGCCGTTGTCGTCCCTGAAAAAGCAAAAATGGAGAAAAGGAATGAGTGAATCATTACATCTGACCCGCAATGGATCAATTCTGGAAATTACCCTTGATCGACCAAAAGCGAATGCTATTGATGCGAAAACCAGCTTTGAAATGGGCGAAGTATTTCTAAATTTCCGTGACGACCCGCAATTACGTGTCGCCATTATTACCGGTGCCGGAGAGAAATTCTTTTCCGCAGGCTGGGATTTAAAAGCAGCAGCAGAAGGCGAAGCACCGGATGCTGACTTTGGTCCGGGTGGTTTTGCGGGCTTAACCGAAATTTTCAATCTGGATAAACCGGTCATCGCAGCCGTGAATGGCTACGCCTTTGGCGGCGGCTTTGAACTGGCGCTGGCGGCAGATTTTATTGTTTGTGCCGATAACGCCAGCTTCGCCCTGCCGGAAGCCAAACTGGGCATCGTTCCTGACAGCGGCGGTGTGCTGCGTCTGCCGAAGATCCTGCCGCCTGCCATCGTCAATGAAATGGTAATGACTGGCAGAAGAATGGGCGCAGAAGAGGCGCTGCGTTGGGGGGTAGTCAACCGAGTGGTTAGCCAGGCGGAATTGATGGATAACGCCCGCGAACTGGCGCAGCAACTGGTTGACAGCGCCCCGCTGGCAATTGCGGCGCTGAAAGAGATCTACCGCACCACCAGCGAAATGCCAGTAGAAGAAGCGTATCGCTATATTCGCAGCGGCGTGTTGAAACACTATCCATCGGTTCTGCATTCGGAAGATGCCCTTGAAGGGCCGCTGGCGTTTGCCGAGAAGCGCGATCCGGTGTGGAAAGGACGTTAACAACCGTGAGCTATTACGCCTTTGAGGGGTTAATTCCGGTGGTTCACCCGACGGCGTTTGTCCATCCCAGTGCAGTCTTGATTGGCGATGTGATTGTGGGGGCCGGAGTCTACATCGGCCCCCTCGCCTCACTGCGTGGTGATTACGGGCGGTTGATCGTGCAAGCGGGAGCCAATATTCAGGATGGCTGCATTATGCATGGCTACTGCGACACTGACACCATCGTTGGAGAAAACGGCCATATCGGGCACGGAGCGATCCTACATGGCTGCATGATTGGTCGCGATACATTGGTCGGGATGAACAGCGTGATTATGGATGGCGCGGTCATTGGCGAAGAGAGCATTGTTGCCGCCATGAGCTTTGTCAAAGCGGGCTTTAGCGGCGAGAAACGCCAGTTGTTGATGGGCACGCCAGCCCGCGCTGTGCGCAGTGTGAGTGACGACGAGTTACACTGGAAGCGGTTGAATACCAAAGAATATCAGGATCTTGTCGGGCGCTGTCATGCATCGTTACATGAAACGCAGCCGTTGAGGCAAATGGAGGAAAATCGCCCCCGTTTGCAGGGGACGACGGATGTGACGCCGAAACGGTAACATCGTCGGATGCGGCATAAACGCCTTATCCAACCCGGCTGGAGAGCAACCGTAGGCCGGATAAGATGCGCCAGCATCGCATCCGGCGACCAGGTCGCACGGTATCATCGAAATGACATTAACGACGCATACTCTTTGACAACATCATCTGCCACTTCTGCTCGCGGTTAAGTTCCGTGAGCGGAACGGCAGGAATACGCGGCGTCTTTCTTACACCGACTAATTTATCTCGGCTGTTATTGCGCAGGCGCGCGTAAATTTGCTCATCGATATCGACCACTTTTACCAGTCGCTGGCACTGGCATCCCCGCCCTTCCAGCTTATTAGGGATCATCTTAACTTCGCAGCTTATTTCTGCGACTTCCGACAGAATATAAGTCAGGGTATTAACCGCCTTGCTGTGTTCAATATCGAAATGAATAGAGATCTCTCTTGCTATCACCCACCGGTTTTCAGCCATCATCCATTCGGCGATTAACAAATAGAGTGGTTTTTCAACACATCCTTCACACATACGAACTCCAGTTTCACAAATTAAAAGACTGGCTATGACTCGTTTTGCAGCAATTAAACAAGGCCATATTAAAATTGTGGATATATCGATAGTATGCAACCTAACGAAGGATTAGTGTGAGCAAAATCCTGCTTACGCCATCAAAAATATGAATTCCAACAAAGTTTTGTCTTACAGGTAAAAAAACGGTCCTCTTTCGAGAACCGTATTAGTTATTCGATCAAATTGGCGAATAAAACATATCCGCCATCACACGCTATTATTTGATCTGTGCGTGCATTTCCTGCACCGAAATTACTTTTTCAGTCGCATCGGCATTCAGCGCCATCGCGGTAGCGAAACCACCGTTCAGGGTGGTGTCATAATGCACTTTATATTGCAGCGCACTGCGACGGATCACGCGGGAGTCTTCAATCGCACGACGGCCTGAGGTGGTGTTGATGATGTAGGTATATTCGCCATTCTTGATGCGGTCCTGAATGTGCGGACGACCTTCATGCACCTTGTTCACCAGACGCGGATTAATGCCTGCTTCGCCCAGCACAATCGCCGTGCCGTGGGTCGCATCCAGCTCGAAGCCCTGTTTCAGCAGTTTTGCCGCCAGGTCCACCACGCGTTCTTTATCGCCTTCGCGCACGGAGAGCAGCGCACGGCCCTGTTTCTTCATGGTGGAGTTACTGCCCAGCTGCGCTTTGGCGAACGCTTCCGCGAAGGTGCGACCGACGCCCATCACTTCCCCGGTAGAGCGCATTTCTGGCCCTAACAGCGGGTCAACGCCCGGGAATTTATTGAACGGCAGCACCACTTCTTTCACCGAGTAGTACGGCGGGATAACTTCTTTGGTTACGCCCTGCTCAGCCAGCGATTTGCCAGCCATCACACGCGCCGCCACTTTTGCCAGCGGCACGCCGGTGGCTTTGGAGACGAACGGAACGGTACGCGCCGCACGCGGGTTAACTTCAATCAGGTAGACTTCGTTGTTTTTCACCGCAAACTGCACGTTCATCAGGCCGCGCACCTGCAATTCGAAGGCCAGTTTCTGCACCTGCTGGCGCATCACATCCTGAATTTCCTGACTTAAGGTGTAGGCTGGCAGAGAACATGCGGAGTCACCGGAGTGCACGCCCGCCTGCTCGATGTGCTCCATGATGCCGCCAATCAGCACCATTTCGCCGTCGCAGATGGCGTCCACATCCACTTCTACCGCGTCATCGAGGAAGTGATCCAGCAACACTGGCGCATCGTTAGAGACACTCACCGCCGTCTGGAAGTAGCGACGCAGGTCTGCTTCGTCGTAGACGATTTCCATCGCCCGACCGCCGAGAACGTAAGACGGACGCACCACCAGCGGGTAGCCAATCTCTTTTGCCTTCTCAACCGCCATTTCAATAGCGGTAACGGTGGCGTTCGCCGGTTGTTTCAGTTTCAGACGATCAACCGCATGCTGGAAACGTTCACGGTCTTCTGCACGGTCGATAGCATCCGGGCTGGTGCCGATAACCGGTACACCAGCGGCTTCCAGTGCACGCGCCAGTTTCAGCGGGGTCTGACCGCCGTACTGAACGATAACGCCTTTCGGCTTCTCGATACGCACGATTTCCAGCACATCCTCCAGAGTTACCGGCTCGAAGTAGAGGCGATCGGACGTGTCGTAGTCGGTGGAGACGGTTTCCGGGTTACAGTTAACCATAATGGTTTCGTAACCGTCTTCGCGTAGCGCCAGCGAGGCGTGTACGCAGCAGTAGTCGAATTCGATACCCTGACCGATACGGTTTGGACCGCCGCCAAGCACCATGATTTTTTCACGGTCGGTAGACGGATTCGCTTCGCACTCTTCTTCATAAGTGGAGTACATGTAAGCGGTGTCGGTGGCAAATTCTGCCGCACAGGTATCCACGCGCTTGTAGACCGGGTGCAGGTCATACTGGTCACGCAGCTTACGGATTTCCGCTTCGCGTACGCCTGCCAGTTTTGCCAGACGCGCATCGGCAAAGCCTTTGCGTTTCAACTGACGCAGGAAGTCAGCGTTCAGGCCAGTGATGCCCACTTCCGCCACTTTCTCTTCCAGACGCACCAGTTCTTCAATCTGCACCAGGAACCAGCGGTCAATGTTGGTCAGGTTGAAGACGCCGTCCACAGACAGGCCCGCACGGAAAGCATCGGCGATGTACCAGATACGCTCTGCGCCTGCGTCTTTCAGTTCGCGACGGATTTTGGTTAACGCTTCCGGGTCATCGAGGCTCACTTTCGGGTCGAATCCAGTCGCACCGACTTCCAGGCCGCGCAGCGCTTTTTGCAGGGATTCCTGCTGCGTGCGACCAATCGCCATCACTTCACCAACCGATTTCATCTGAGTGGTCAGACGGTCGTTAGCACCGGCGAATTTTTCGAAGTTGAAGCGAGGAATTTTGGTGACCACGTAGTCGATGGACGGCTCGAAGGAGGCCGGAGTACGCCCGCCGGTGATGTCGTTCATCAGTTCGTCGAGGGTGTAACCCACCGCCAGTTTCGCCGCTACTTTAGCAATCGGGAAGCCGGTGGCTTTCGACGCCAGCGCCGAAGAACGGGACACGCGCGGGTTCATTTCGATAACAATCAGGCGACCGTTTTTCGGGTTCACCGCAAACTGAACGTTGGAACCACCGGTTTCAACGCCGATTTCACGCAGCACCGCCATCGAGGCGTTACGCATGATTTGATATTCTTTGTCGGTCAGCGTTTGCGCTGGCGCGACAGTGATGGAGTCACCGGTGTGGATGCCCATCGCATCAAAGTTTTCGATAGAGCAGACGATGATGCAGTTGTCGTTTTTATCACGCACCACTTCCATCTCGTACTCTTTCCAGCCGATCAGCGACTCATCAATCAGCAGCTCTTTGGTTGGGGAGAGATCCAGACCGCGGGCGCAAATTTCTTCAAACTCTTCACGGTTATAAGCGATACCGCCACCGCTACCGCCCATTGTGAAGGATGGGCGAATAATGCACGGGAAGCCCACGTCAGCGGCAACCGCCAGCGCTTCTTCCATCGTGTGTGCGATACCGGAACGCGCAGTTTCCAGACCGATTTTCTTCATCGCTACGTCGAAACGACGGCGGTCTTCTGCTTTATCAATCGCATCGGCGGTCGCACCAATCATAGTCACGCCGAACTCTTCCAACACGCCCTGACGCTCCAGCTCCAGCGCGCAGTTCAGCGCCGTCTGACCGCCCATCGTTGGCAGCACCGCATCCGGGCGCTCTTTTTCAATAATCTTGCGTACCACTTCCCAGTGAATCGGCTCGATGTAGGTCGCATCAGCCATTTCCGGGTCGGTCATGATGGTCGCCGGGTTAGAGTTCACCAGAATGACGCGGTAACCTTCTTCGCGCAGGGCTTTACATGCTTGCGCGCCAGAGTAGTCAAACTCACACGCCTGACCGATAACAATCGGGCCCGCACCCAGAATCAGGATACTTTTTATATCTGTACGTTTTGGCATGGCTCTTTTACTCCTGATTACTTAGCGGTTTTACGGTACTGCTCAATTAACTCGATAAAGTGGTCGAACAACGGCGCTGCGTCGTGCGGACCAGGGCTGGCTTCAGGGTGCCCCTGGAAGCTGAACGCCGGTTTATCGGTGCGATGAATGCCCTGTAACGTACCGTCGAACAGGGATTTATGCGTGACACGCAGGTTTGCAGGTAATGTTGCTTCGTCCACCGCAAAACCGTGGTTCTGGGCGGTGATCATCACCACGTTTTTCTCCACATC
Organism: Escherichia sp. E3659; assembly: GCF_005781135.1. NCBI lineage: Bacteria > Pseudomonadati > Pseudomonadota > Gammaproteobacteria > Enterobacterales > Enterobacteriaceae > Escherichia > Escherichia sp. E3659. Next base: position 189,637 of record NZ_VATQ01000015.1, read on the forward strand.
TTTAACCGGATGGTTGCCGCCGTGGTGACCAAATTTCATTTTGATGGTCTTCGCACCGCTCGCCAGCGCCAGCAGCTGATGACCGAGGCAGATGCCGAATACCGGGATGTCGGTTTCGAGGAATTTCTGGATGGCGGTAATGGCGTAATCACACGGGGCCGGGTCGCCAGGACCGTTGGAGAGGAAGATGCCGTCTGGATTCATTTTCAGCACATCTTCCGCAGAAGTTTGCGCTGGAACGATGGTCAGGCGACAGCCTCTGTCCACCAGCATCCGCAGGATGTTGCGCTTGGCACCAAAATCATAAGCCACGACGTGGAACGGCAGCTCGTCTTCTTTTTTCGCTTCTGGCAGGCCTCCGGTCAGCGTCCAGCTCCCTTGTGTCCAGCTATAGGCTTCTGCGGTGGTGACTTCTTTTGCCAGATCCATGCCGTTCAGACCTGGGAACGCGCGGGCTTTTTCTAACGCCAGCGCCGCATCCGGGTTATCGCCTGCGATAATGCAGCCATTCTGTGCGCCTTTCTCGCGCAGTAAACGCGTCAGCTTACGGGTATCGATATCGGCAATCGCCACGATGTTATGGCGTTTCAGGTAAGAAGAGAGGTCTTCGGTGTTGCGGAAGTTGCTGGCAATCAGCGGCAGGTCGCGAATCACCAGACCTTGTGCATGTACCTGAGAGGATTCTTCATCGGCGTCATTAGTGCCGACATTGCCAATATGGGGATAAGTAAGAGTAACGATTTGACGAGAATAGGAAGGATCAGTGAGGATTTCTTGATAACCGGTCATTGAAGTATTGAAAACGACTTCCCCAACCGCCGAACCTGTTGCCCCTATGGCCCGACCGTGAAACTGGGTTCCGTCTTCCAGAACCAATAGCGCTGACTTAATCAAAACACCCTCCAGAGAATATTCACTCACTTTATTTGCATATTAATTCACAATGATGACGTAAATCAATGCAAATCTGCTTACCGACGAATTTCTGGCAAACGGCGGCATTCTGGAGATATGGGAGCTAAAAGTCAACTTAATGGCGGGATTTTTTATATTATTTTGTGGCTCATGCATGTTTTACAGGCATTAAGCGGCAAAAACATCATCTAACCCGTTCTGGAAAACGCTTGCGCAGCAAGAAAATTGCATAAAACCAAAACCATTAGAAAAAAGTGGACCAGATGGTCAAAATTTACATTAAAACAACAAAAACAGGCAACTAAACTTTAATTTTTAGCCATTTTTTAATTATTAATAAACGAAACAAGAAAAATAAAAGGGCCAAAAATTAAAGCCCTTTATAATCAATAGATTGGATGTGTTATTTTTGCATCAACACAAATGTTTTGTGGTTATAATCTATTGAGATCCAGCACATCTCGCATATCAAAAAGACCACTTTCCTTACCATTTAGCCACAATGCCGATCTTACCGCACCGTTAGCAAATGTCATGCGGCTGGACGCCTTATGGGTAATCTCCAGACGTTCGCCGATATCGGCGAACATGGCGGTATGTTCCCCCACGATGTCACCCGCACGTACAGTGGCAAAACCAATGGTGCCAGGAACACGTTCACCAGTATGGCCTTCACGACTGTAGACTGCGCAATCTTTCAGGTCTTTATCAAGAGCGTGGGCAATCGCCTCCCCCATTGCCAGCGCAGTGCCTGACGGCGCATCGACTTTATGTCTATGATGTGCTTCGATAATTTCAATATCGGTGTAGTCACCCATTACCTGAGCGGCTTTCTCCAGCAGCTTAAGCATGACGTTAACGCCAACGCTAAAATTGGCGGCAAAGACAATCGCAATATCTGTGGCAGCGTCACGAATCGCTTGTTTGCCAGCGTCATCAAAACCCGTTGTACCAATCACCATCCCTTTGCCATGCTGGCGACAAAAAGCGAGATGGTTCAGCGTACCTTCCGGACGGGTAAAATCGATAAACACATCAAAATCATCTTTTACCGCGTCGAGGCTGCTTTGCACGGTAACGCCTGTTTTTCCGACGCCGGCCAGTTCACCAGCATCGCTGCCCAGTAAAGAAGATCCTTCGCGCTCCAGCGCCGCGCCCAGCTGTACGCCTTCTAATGCCAGCGCCGCCTGAATCAACTGGCGGCCCATACGCCCCCCGGCTCCCGCGATGGCAACGCGGATGTTTGCATCATGCATAGCTATTCTCTTTTGTTAATTTGCATAGACCGTTTTCAGAGTAACCAGCGCATCGCTACGCTGCCAGCCGAAAACGCTGATAATTAGAAATTAATGATAAACAGGGAGGGATATCAGTGAAAGGCATGACGCAGAAAGTGATGCGTCATGCCATCTGTCATTATGCCTGGTCTTGTGACTTTGACGGCAGGCAGCAAAGTATAAGCAGAATTACGCCCGTAACAGGGATCAACACGACAATGATAACCCACCACCCTGGATATCCGATATCGTGCATCCTTCTGACGGCTAGCGCCATCGCCGGTACGGCAAAAATCAACGTTAAAATAAATGACGCGGGCAGCGCAAAAAAAATGAAAGCACCATAGTCATTGTTCATTGTTACCGCAAACCACCAGCATAAAAGCGGTAGCAGACAGATAACGCCACTACCGATCATAAACGACCAGAACTCGAAGCGGTTGGCAACACCTTCATAATTAAAGATGTTTTTCCACCCTTCGAAATACGCTTCTCCATACGTCATAGAACACTTCCTTGTTTTCTGATTAGAGCGCCAGGGCCAGCACTTCCGCCACCCACTGCTGGAAGCCTTTCACATCCAGATCCAGCGCCACCTGCACGTTTGCAGGTTTACTCAGGCAACCGTCGATATCAACAACCGTAGTACCTGAGGTAAATTCGCCCTGCGTTTCTACCGCCACAAAACACGGCTTGAGAGTGAATAAGTCCGGGCGCACCAGCCAGGCGATAGCGCAGAGATCGTGCATTCGCAGGCCGCTTTGCATACTGCCGCTACGGTAGTGGCTAAACAGTGCATGAAGCATTTTTCCGGTGCGATTCAACTCCGGCAATGTAGCAAGATAATCAGGAGTTAACACCGCCTGATTGGTGACATCCAGACCGCACATGACGATTTCGATGCCACTACGGAAGACACAGGCTGCCGCTTCTGGATCGGCAGCGATATTAAACTCGGCGTTTGGTGTGCAGTTGCCGCGACCGGCAGAACCACCCATGATCACCAGACGGCGAATATGCGGTTTGCATTCCGGGCATTGTGAAAGTAACAGCGCAATATTGGTTAACGGGCCGATGGCCACTAGGGTAACAGGCTCTGGTGCACGCAGCAGGGCATCACGAATCGCCAGAAATGCGGGTTTGTCCAGTGGGCTTCTGTTGTGCTCGACAAAGTCGTAGCCAGCCATTCCCGATTCACCGTGCACAGAAGCTGCATTACGCGGTGCGCGTACCAGCGGCACAGCGGCTCCCTGGGCGAGCGGAATCTCCGCATTCCAGAAATGCAGCAGTTGCAGGGCGTTGCGGGTAGTTTTCTCAACCGAGACATTACCCGCGACGGTGGTCATCAGTTGCAGGTCGAGCTCGGGGGCAAAAATCGCGGCGGCAATGGCGACGGCATCGTCAATGCCGGGGTCAGTATCGAGGAAGATAGGTAAACGCATGTTTTCTCCATAAAAAATGCCGGTAACAAGACCGGCATTTTCGCATAACTTAGGCTGCTAATGACTTAATCGACTTCACGAATATCGACACGCAGCTCTTTCGGCACTTCGAAAACGATATTTTCTTCGCGGCCTTCCAGCGGAATGGCTTCGCCACCGCCAAGCTGCTGTAAACGTGCGACTACGTTCTGTACCAGAATATCCGGAGCTGATGCGCCAGCAGTCACGCCGACGCATTTCGCCTCTTTCACCCACTCTTCCTGGATATCTGTCGCATCGTCAATCAAAAACGCACGCTTGCCCATTCGCTGGGCCAGTTCCGCCAGACGGTTGGAGTTGGAGGAGTTTTTCGATCCTACCACCAGTACCACTTCCGCCTGTTCTGCCAGGGCGCGTACCGCTTCCTGACGGTTAGTGGTGGCGTAGCAGATATCATCTTTGCGCGGACCGACAATTTTCGGGAAGCGTTTACGCAGTGCGTCAATGACATCAGACGTGTCATCCACCGATAGCGTGGTCTGGGTCATAAAGGAGAGTTTCTCTTCGTTTTTGACCGTCAGTTTCCACACATCGTCCGGCGATTCGACCAGATACATTCCCCCTTCCGGGTTACTGTACTGGCCCATCGTACCTTCCACTTCCGGATGCCCGGCGTGGCCGATGAGAATAGATTCTTCGCCACGACGGCTGGCGCGCGCAACTTCCATATGCACTTTGGTCACCAGCGGACAGGTGGCATCAAACACTGTGAGATCGCGGCTTTTCGCTTCGTTGCGGACTGCCTGGGAAACACCATGTGCGGAGAAAATCAGGATCGCGCCGTCCGGCACTTCGCTGATCTGCTCAATAAAGATAGCCCCGCGCTCACGCAGGCTATCGACCACGTAGCGGTTATGCACCACTTCGTGACGGACATAAATCGGTGCGCCGTAAATGGCCAGCGCGTTTTCAACAATGCTGATAGCGCGGTCTACCCCGGCACAAAAACCACGCGGGTTGGCCAACAGGATCTGCATGTTACGCCTCCAGTGCCGGATCGATTTCCAGCACTTCAATATCAAAATGAACGGTCTGCCCGGCCAGCGGATGGTTGAAATCAACGGTAATGGAGTCGCCGTTAATTTCGCGGATCACACCAGGCATCTCACTGCCATCCATTGCGGTAAAAAGCATGATTGCGCCAATTTCTGGCTCGCCTGCATCCATAAATTCACGGCGGGAGAAGTACTGAATCAGGTCCGGTGACGGCACGCCAAACGCCGCATCTGGCTCCAGCGAGAAGGTGGTTTTATCGCCCACTTTCAGCCCCAGCAGGTGTTGCTCCAGCCCTTCAGAAAGAGAAGCATCGCCCAGGCGGAACAGCGCCGGTTTACCGTTGTTGCGGGTAGACTCGGCGGTGGTGCCATCATCGAGTTTTAGCGTGAAGTGCACCAGGACGGCGCTATTGCTCTGTACAGATTCAGACATGCAGGTTTGCTCTTATATTTTGAGGATTTTTGCCGGATGCGGCCTACGATTTCGCAGCAATCTGTAGGCCTTATCCGGCAGGGTTTATTATTGTTTTTTCGCTTTAGAAGGTAAAAAACCTTCCAGCACAATCAGTGCCGCACCGACACAAATGGCAGTATCGGCAAGGTTGAAGGTGGCGAAGTGCCAGTCGCCGACGTAGAAGTCGATCATATCGACAACGAAGCCGTGCCACAGGCGGTCGAACAGGTTGCCCAGCGCACCGCCAATAATCAGCGCGTAAGCGATATTGTTTAGCTTCTGCGTGGCCTTCGAGCGATACATCATCACTGCAAGGATCACGCTAATACCAATCGCAATACCGGCAAAGAACCAACGCTGCCAGCCGCCGCTATCGGCAAGGAAACTAAACGCCGCGCCATAGTTACGCGCATAATGCAGATTAAGCGACGGGAACAGCGGGACCGTATCCCCCAGAGCAAAGTTCTGGAGGATCAGGTATTTGCTGCCCAGATCGATAATCAGCACGACTACCACCAGCCACAGCCAGCGTAGCCCTGTTGAACAGATCGATTGACTCATCAGGCAAACTTACGTTTTTCACCGTCACCGGCGACGTTGCTGACACAGCGGCCGCAGATTTCTGCGTGTTCCGCCACCTTGCCGACATCCTGGGTGTAGTGCCAGCAGCGTGGGCACTTCTCACCTTCGGCTTTACTCAACGCGACTTTCAGCCCTTTGAGTACTTCGCTCTGCTGAGCATCAGCAGGTGCGTCGTTATAGTCTGCAACGGTAGCGCCGGAGGTCAACAGGACAAATCGTAATTCATCGCCCAGCGCGGTCAGTTTCGCCGCCAGTTCCGGTTCTGCATACAAGGTTACTGCCGCTTCCAGCGAGCCACCCACTTTCTTATCGGCACGCGCTTGCTCAATGACTTTGTTCACTTCGCCACGCACTTTCAACAGCTCGTCCCAGAACGCATCGTTCATCGCTTCACTGTCTGCCAGACCAAACAGGCCTTCGTACCACTCGCCGGTGAAGACGTATTTTTCACGTTCGCCCGGCAGGTAGCCCCACACTTCATCAGCGGTGAAGGAGAGGATTGGTGCCATCCAGCGCACCAGCGCTTCAGCGATGTGATACAGCGCAGTCTGGCAGCTACGACGCGCCACGCTGTCCGCTTTGGCGGTGTACTGACGGTCTTTGATGATGTCGAGGTAGAAGGATCCCATCTCAACGGAGCAGAAGCGCATCAGACGCTGTACCACTTCGTGGAAATCGTATGCTTCGTACGCCTTGAGGATGTCTTCCTGTGCCGCTTTCGCACAACCTACGGCCCAGCGATCCAGTACCACCATCTCTTCCGGTTTCACCATATCTTTTGCCGGATCGAAACCATTGAGGTTTGCCAGCAGGAAGCGTGCGGTGTTACGGATACGACGATAGCTGTCGGCAGCACGTTTCAGGATCTCGTCAGAAACGGCCATTTCACCGGTGTAGTCAGTTGATGCCACCCACAGACGCAGAATATCCGCGCCCAGTTTGTTCATCACATCCTGCGGCGAAACGGTGTTGCCGATGGATTTAGACATCTTGCGACCCTGACCATCCACGGTAAAGCCGTGGGTCAGTACCTGACGATACGGCGCTTTGCCCTTCATCGCGGTGGAGATCATCAGGGAAGACATGAACCAACCACGGTGCTGGTCAGAACCTTCCAGATACATGTCCGCTGCGTGACCGGCAAATTCAGGACGCACGTCAACAACGGAAGAGTGGGTAGATCCGGAGTCAAACCATACGTCGAGAGTATCCGGCACTTTCACATACTGGTCAGCTTCGTCGCCGAGGATCTCTTTCGCATCGAGATCCCACCACGCCTGGATGCCGTCAACTTCAACGCGTTTAGCCACTTCTTCCATCAGTTCGAGGGTACGCGGATGCAGCTCTTCCGTGTCTTTGTGCACGAACAGTGACATCGGTACGCCCCAGGTGCGCTGACGGGAGATACACCAATCAGGACGGTTAGCAACCATCGACTCGATACGCGCCTGGCCCCAGTCCGGGATCCACTGCACGCCTTTGATCTCTTTCAGTGACTGCGCACGCAGACCTTTCTGATCCATGCTGACGAACCACTGCGGCGTCGCGCGGAAGATGATCGGCGTTTTGTGACGCCAGCAGCACGGATAGCTGTGCTGCATTTTCTCAACGTGCAGCAGCGCACCTTTTTCCTGCAGCAGCGCAACGACGATGTCGTTCGCTTTGAAGACGTTCACGCCATCCAGCGTCGGGTAAGTACCCGGCAGATAAGTGCCGTCCGGGCCAACCGGGTTAGCGGTTTCCAGACCGTATTTCTGACCGATCACATAGTCGTCCGGGCCGTGGCCAGGCGCGGTGTGAACGGCACCGGTACCGGCATCCAGGGTAACGTGATCGCCGAGGATTGCCGGAACGTCGAAGCCCATAAACGGATGGGTAAAGCGCAGCAGTTCAAGCTCCGCACCTTTTACCGTGCCGAGAATGGTGTAATCGGTAACGCCGATACGCTGCATCACGCTTTCAACCAGATCTTTCGCCAGAATCACGGCCTGACCGTCGATCTGCACCAGCGCATAGTCGAAATCCGGTGCAATAGAGATTGCGCGGTTCGCAGGCAGAGTCCACGGCGTAGTGGTCCAGATCACCAGCGAGATTGGGCCGTTAACGTTGCTGACGCCAAATTTTGCTTTCAGCGCATCCTGATCGACCGCCTGGAAAGCGACGTCGATGGACGGAGAAGTTTTGTCGTAATACTCAACTTCCGCTTCTGCCAGTGCAGAACGGCAGTCAACGCACCAGTGCACTGGCTTCGCGCCTTTGTGCAGGTGACCGTTGCCTATGATTTTGCCCAGCGCGCGGATGATGTTGGCTTCAGTTTTGAAGTCCATGGTCAGGTACGGGTGCGACCAGTCGCCCAGCACACCCAGACGGATAAAGTCTTTACGCTGACCGTCAACCTGGGTCGCCGCGTATTCGCGGCACTTAGCGCGGAACTCGGCAGCAGTGAATTTCTCACCCGGCTTACCGTATTCTTGCTCTACTTTCAGCTCGATCGGCAGACCGTGGCAGTCCCAGCCAGGCACATACGGCGAGTCATAACCGGAAAGCCCTTTGGACTTCACGATAATGTCTTTCAGAATCTTGTTAACCGAGTGACCAATATGAATGCTGCCATTCGCATAAGGAGGGCCATCATGCAGAATGAAGGTTTTTTTGCCTTTTTTAGCCGCACGAATGATGCCGTACAGGTCATCATCAGTCCAACGCGCCAGCATTCCCGGTTCGCGCTTGGCGAGATCGCCACGCATCGGGAACCCTGTTTCCGGCAAATTCAGGGTTGATTTATAGTCACTCATCAGATTCTCGGTTCCGTATTTCGGTTTGATTACATAACAGGCTTAAGCCGGTTTTGTTAGCCCAAAAAATTCGCGGGCGGTTAATTCATCACGCGCAATCTGCGCTTTCAGTTCGTCCAGCGACGCAAATCGCTGCTCATTGCGTATTTTTTTACGCAGCACTACTTGTATATGGCGACCGTAAAGGTCCATTGCAACATCTAACAAATGCACTTCCAGCTGCTGGCGAATACCGGCAACCGTTGGGCGTGTTCCGATGTTTGCCACGCCGGGTAACGGCTTTTCACCGAGGCCCAGCACTTCTACCGCATAAACCCCTTTCACCGGGGAAACCTGACGGCGTAGCGGTACATTCGCCGTTGGGAAACCTATAGTGCGCCCTAATTCATCACCGTGGACCACACGCCCGGAGATGGCAAACGGGTGCCCCAGTAAACTTTCTGCCAGAGCCAGATTATCGTCTGCCAGCGCCTGACGCACAGCGGTGCTGCTGATACGCACGCCACCTTCGCAAAAAGTTTGCGTACTGGTAATGTCAAAGCCGTATTCCACGCCAGCTTTCTGTAATAACAAGAAATCGCCTTCACGACCAGCGCCAAAGCGGAAATCGTCACCCACGGCGAGAAATTTTACCCGCAAATGCTTCACCAGAAGATCGCTGATGAAGTTTTGCGCAGTCAGCGCCGCAAAGCGCCTGTCGAAACGCACGCACAGCACGTAATCTACGCCACACTCTGCAAGGTAACGCAGTTTTTCCCGCAGTCGGGTCAGTCTTGCCGGGGCTTTATCGGTAGCAAACAGTTCCAGTGGTTGAGGTTCAAAAAGCATCACCATCACCGGTAAGTGTCGCCTGCGCCCTTCTTCCTGCAAGCCCTGTAACAACGCGCGATGACCGCGATGCACGCCGTCGAAATTACCAATAGTCAGCACACACCCTTCTTGCGGGGCCTGGCTGAGATTATGTATGCCGCGTATCAGCTTCATGTCTGGCTCAAAACAGTGAAAATCGTCCGAGTATACCTTGTACAGCGGTCAAGGTTAACCGGCGATTGAGTACCGAAATCAGAAAGAAGTGGCTTTTCATTGCCATGGCGCAAATCACGGGCAGAAACTCACGGCCTGATGCAATTTTTATCGCGGAAAAGCTGTATTCACACCCCGCAAGCTGGTAGAATCCTGCGCCATCACTACGTAACGAGCGCCGGCACATTAACGGCGCTTATTTGCACAAATCCATTGACAAAAGAAGGCTAAAAGGGCATATTCCTCGGCCTTTGAATTGTCCATATAGAACACATTTGGGAGTTGGACCTTGGCTAATATCAAATCAGCTAAGAAGCGCGCCATTCAGTCTGAAAAGGCTCGTAAGCACAACGCAAGCCGTCGCTCTATGATGCGTACTTTCATCAAGAAAGTATACGCAGCTATCGAAGCTGGCGACAAAGCTGCTGCACTGAAAGCATTTAACGAAATGCAACCGATCGTGGACCGTCAGGCTGCTAAAGGTCTGATCCACAAAAACAAAGCTGCACGTCATAAGGCTAACCTGACTGCACAGATCAACAAACTGGCTTAATTGCCTGTTGTTGTCAGCTTTGTAAAAAAGCCCGCGCAAGCGGGTTTTTTTATGTCTGCAGGCCCAAACTGCAGCCTGCAAAGTACAAATGGTTATTTCGCGACAGGCATAAACAGCGCAGAGTAATCGGCATTGCAAATACGCTGTACCGCAGGGTGTTGAATCATCCTTTCGGCAAAAATGGCGTGGTACTCTTCCATGACGTTCTCAACTCGCCCTATCTCCACAACCGAATTATCATTATAAAAATCATTGGCGTACAGCGAAGGGGCAACGAAAATAGCGTTATGCGTCGCCCCAAAGGCTTTCATCAACGCCGCATCATCAAACTCCCCCAGAATTTCAACGTTTAAGCCCTGAGAGTTAAACCAGTTTAATAGCTTGCGTCCCAACATTGAGCGACGCCCCGGAATAAGTAAGCGACGCTCTTCCAGACAGGCAGGAAACGGCTTTTCTGGCAGCGGGTTAGTGCACCAGAAACTGACACCACACTCGCCAATTTTCATGGAAAACAGCCCTTCCTGCTGAGTGGAATCGATCGGACAGTCAGAGATGATCATATCCAGTTTATGCTGACTCAACTGCTCTAAAAGCATCTCGTGCGTCGATTCGAAACAGCGTAGATGGATCTGCTCGTCTTCCACAACTGCGGCATCCAGAACACTGCTGACCAGGCGTTTGGAAAGTGCATCTGCCACACCAACATCAAACAATAAGTTGGACTCTTTGCGATAGTTGACGATATCCAGCATTTCCTGGCTTAAGGTGAACATTTTATCGGCGTAGCGATAGACCAGTTCCCCCAGTTCGCTGGGTTCCAGACCACGTCCTTTACGTTTAAATAGTTTCCCTTGCAGGCGCTCTTCCAGCGCCCGGATCTGCCCGGTAATGGTTTGTGGTGTTAAATAAAGCGCCTCCGCTGCGCCAACCACAGAACCTTCTTTGTAGACATGCCAGAAGTAATACAAGTGGTTGTAATTGATATGAGACATGCTCATTTCTCTCCCTGATAAGAATGAAAAGGGAGCCATTTATGGCTCCCCGGTACATCGTCCTGTCAAACTGATGGACGTAAACGAATGCGTAACCAGCTATATCCAATTACCGCCGAAGAGATTGAGCCAACCAGAATGCCCAATTTCGCCCAGTTAATCAGTTCTGGATCTACGCTACCAAAAGCCAGGCTGGCGATAAAGATAGACATAGTAAAACCGATACCGCACAAGATCCCAACCGCCATAATTTGCTGATAAGTGGTTCCCTCTGGCAAATGAGCCAGTTTCAAACGCAGCGCCAACCAGCAGAACAAACTAATACCCAACGGCTTGCCAATCAGCAAACCGGCGATGATCCCTAATGGCAGGATGGAGGTCAGGCCATCCAACGTCACGCCTTGCAGAGAAACGCCGGCATTGGCAAAAGCAAACAGCGGCAAAATCAGATAAGCCACCCATGGATGCAATACATGCTCCAGGCGCTTCGCCGGAGAACGGCCATGCTTCTCTTTCAATGGAATAAAGAAACCGACAATGACACCTGCCAGCGTTGCGTGGACACCTGATTTCAACACTGCGGTCCACAGCACCACGCCGACCAGAATATAAACTCCCGTACGGCGAACACCACAAATGTTGAGCACCGCGAGCACCGCAATTGCTACAGCTGCAACGCCAAGAGAAGCCATCGACAAGTCATTAGTGTAAAACAAGGCGATGATTATGATGGCTCCAAGATCGTCGATAATAGCCAGCGCCATCAGAAAGATCTTCAGTGCTAACGGTACACGACTTCCCAATAACGCCAGCACACCAAGGGCAAAGGCAATGTCAGTCGCAGCCGGGATTGCCCACCCTTCACGTGTGATAGGATCGGCGTAGTTAAAGGCCAAATAGAGCAATGCCGGGACAATCATCCCGCCGATTGCGGCAATAACCGGAAACGCAGCCTGGCGCAAGCTGGCCAGCGATCCTTGCATCAGCTCGCGTTTAACTTCCAGACCAACTAACAGGAAAAATATCGCCATTAGCGCGTCATTTATCCATAACAGCATGTTTTTATTGATTTCAAGAGAACCTACCCGGAGCTGAACCGGCGTCTCAAGAAAGTCGTGATACCATCCACTGGTTGCGCCGCTGTTGGCCATAATCATCGCCAGAACAGCGGCAATGATGAGAATAATGCCTCCCGAGGCATCACTGCTAAAGAATCGATGCAGATGTTTCACTTTTTATTTCTCTTTCAGGTGAATAGATCGTTTTAACTATTTTACCCCGCACAAATCATCGTTAAAATCAGATTATAGTGTAGGAATAATTCGCTTTTTACGATCTATAAAGAAGATTAAGTCACCAGCAGAGGAAGTGTTTTTGGCGCTCGAAAGCGGTGGCTGATGACCTTAAGCCATGATAATCATAGCTTAAGGTCAAGATTTCTGAGGGATTAATTCGGAAAAGTAATAATTAATTTGTTGTCAGTCGGCGTTGTTTGTTAGGACAATATTTCAAAAATAATCCAGCTTATCGTCAATAATTGCGATAAAGAGATAAATTAAAGTTAAATAATTAAATCCCTAAAAAATTACGCCATAAAAATGCGAGGCGTCTTCAGGATTAGAATCGATAAAACTGAGTGGGTTAAAGAGAGCGGTATAATAGCGGCGGGTGCTTGAGGCTGTCTGTCTCAGGCATTAGCTGAACGGCAGATAGAGAAAAGCCCCGAGTGATATTTTACCATCAACCCGAGGCCCCCTATATGCAGAACACATGTAGAGTGCCTCTTACTGACCGTAAGGTCAAGGAGAAGAGAGCAATGAAGCAGCATAAGGCGATGATTGTCGCCCTGATCGTCATCTGTATCACCGCCATAGTGGCGGCGCTGGTAACGAGAAAAGACCTCTGTGAGGTTCACATCCGAACTGGCCAGACGGAGGTTGCTGTTTTCACGGCTTACGAATCCGAGTAAGAGCAACGGCGGGGAGCGATCCCCGCCACTTTACAGGTGCTCGCATATCTTCAACGCACCCTATTTTTTTACCCAGGCCTGCCCACGGGCAGGCTTTTGGGGAGGTTAACGAGTCAGGTCGTCGAAAAACTTCTTCACGCCATCAAAGAAGCTCTTTGAGCGCGGGCTGTTGTGCTCGCCGGTTGGGCCACCGAAGCTTTCTTGCAGCTCTTGCAGCAGCTGTTTCTGCTTCTCGTTCAGGCCTACCGGTGTTTCGACAACAACGCGGCACAGCAAGTCACCTTGCGCACCGCCGCGGACAGACTTGACGCCTTTACCGCGCATACGGAACAACTTACCGGTCTGGGTTTCGCCAGGCACTTTCAGTTTGACGCGACCATCAAGGGTCGGCACTTCGATTTCGCCACCCAGCGCCGCCATAGCGAAGTTGATCGGGACTTCGCAATACAGGTTGTTGCCTTCACGCTCGAAAATCGGGTGCTGTTTAACCTGTACCTGAACGTACAGATCGCCTGCCGGTGCGCCGTGTTCGCCCGCTTCACCTTCGCCCGCAAGACGGATGCGGTCCCCGGTGTCCACCCCTGCCGGGATTTTAACGGACAGCGTTTTGCTGCGCTCAACACGACCATGACCATGACATTTGTTGCACGGATCTTTGATCAGCGTACCGCGGCCCTGACAGTGTGGACAGGTCTGCTGCACGGCAAAGAAGCCCTGGCGCATCTGCACCTGACCAGAACCATGACAGGTCGGACAGGTCTGCGGCTGCGTACCTGGTTTTGCACCGCTACCGTGGCAAACGTCACACTCTTCCAGAGTCGGAATGCGGATCTCTTTGGTCACGCCACGTACAGCTTCTTCGAGGGTGAGCTCCATGTTATAGCGTAAATCAGCACCGCGCGCCGCACGTTGACGACCACGCCCACCGCCAAAAATATCGCCGAAAACGTCACCAAAAATATCGCTGAAGTCTGCGCCGCCGCCAAAACCGCCACCGCCCATGCCGCCTTGCTCAAACGCCGCATGACCATACTGATCGTATGCCGCACGCTTTTGCGAGTCGGTCAGAACTTCATAAGCTTCCTTGATCTCTTTAAATTTCGCCTCGGCCTCTTTGTCACCCTGGTTACGGTCCGGGTGGTATTTCATGGCCAGGCGTTTGTAGGCCTTTTTGATTTCACGCTCTTCCGCTGTTTTGGAAACGCCTAAAATCTCGTAATAATCTTGCTTAGCCATCTTTTTTTAATTGCCCCTAGATGAATGCACGGGCGGAGAGGAAATTCCCCTTCGCCCGTGTCAGTATAATTACCCGTTTATAGGGCGATTATTTTTTGTCTTTGACTTCTTCAAACTCGGCGTCGACAACATCGTCATCTTTCGCGTTGTTTGCAGAAGCATCAGCACCGGCAGTCTGCTGCTGGGCATGTTGTTGCTGGGCGATTTCCATCAGTTTCTGGGAAACCTGTGCCAGTTCCTGCATTTTCGCTTCGATAGCGGCTTTGTCTTCACCTTTCAGAGCAGTTTCCAGTGCAGTCAGCGCAGACTCGATAGCAGTTTTGTCGTCAGCCGGCAGTTTGTCGCCTGCTTCTTCAACCTGCTTACGGGTGCTGTGCAGCAGATGGTCGCCCTGGTTGCGAGTCTGTACCAGCTCTTCAAACTTACGGTCAGCTTCGGCGTTCGCTTCTGCGTCGCGTACCATTTTCTGGATTTCATCTTCGTTCAGACCAGAAGACGCCTTGATGGTGATCTTCTGCTCTTTACCGCTGTTTTTATCTTTCGCGGAAACGTGCAGGATACCGTCAGCATCGATATCGAAGGTAACTTCGATCTGCGGCATACCGCGCGGTGCCGGGTTGATACCATCCAGGTTGAACTGACCCAGAGATTTGTTATCAGCCGCACGTTTACGTTCACCCTGCAGCACATGGATGGTTACCGCAGACTGGTTGTCTTCAGCGGTAGAGAACACCTGGCTGTGCTTGGTCGGGATAGTGGTGTTTTTCGCGATCAGCGTCGTCATCACACCGCCCATGGTTTCGATACCCAGAGACAGCGGGGTAACGTCCAGCAGCAGTACGTCTTTTACGTCACCAGTCAGAACACCACCCTGAACAGCAGCACCGATTGCTACAGCTTCGTCCGGGTTAACGTCTTTACGCGGCTCTTTACCAAAGAACTCAGCAACTTTCTTCTGAACCATTGGCATACGAGTCTGACCACCAACGAGGATAACGTCGTCGATATCAGATACGGACAGGCCAGCGTCCTGCAGTGCAACTTTCAGCGGCTCGATGGAACGGTTTACCAGGTCTTCAACCAGGCTTTCCAGTTTCGCACGAGTCACTTTGATGTTCATGTGTTTCGGACCGGTCGCATCTGCAGTGATGTACGGCAGGTTAACATCGGTCTGCTGAGCGGAAGACAGCTCGATTTTCGCTTTTTCTGCCGCTTCTTTCAGGCGCTGCATTGCCAGCGGGTCGTTGCGCAGGTCAATGCCCTGATCTTTCTTGAATTCTTCAACCAGGTAGTTGATCAGGCGGCTGTCAAAGTCTTCACCACCCAAGTGGGTATCACCGTTAGTAGCCAGAACTTCGAAGGTTTTTTCGCCGTCAACTTCGTCGATTTCGATAATAGAAATATCGAAAGTACCACCACCCAGGTCATAAACCGCGATAGTACGGTTACCAGTACCTTTGTCCAGACCGTAAGCCAGCGCAGCTGCGGTCGGTTCGTTGATGATACGTTTTACTTCCAGACCAGCGATACGGCCTGCGTCTTTGGTTGCCTGACGCTGAGCATCGTTAAAGTATGCCGGTACGGTAATAACAGCTTCAGTTACCGGTTCGCCCAGGTAATCTTCCGCGGTTTTCTTCATTTTTTTCAGCACTTCAGCAGAGATCTGCGGCGGTGCCATTTTCTGGCCTTTAACTTCGACCCATGCGTCGCCGTTATCAGCAGCAATAATTTTGAACGGCATGATGGAAACATCACGCTGTACTTCTTCGTCCTGGAAGCGGCGGCCAATCAGGCGTTTAATCGCAAACAGGGTGTTTTGCGGGTTCGTCACTGCCTGACGTTTAGCCGGCTGACCAACCAGAGTTTCACCATCCTGGGTATAGGCAATGATAGAAGGCGTGGTGCGATCGCCTTCGGCGTTCTCCAGCACACGAGGAGTGGTGCCATCCATAATCGCTACACAAGAGTTGGTAGTACCCAGGTCGATACCAATAATTTTACCCATCTAAACGTCTCCACTATATATTCGGTCATCATGTGGTATGAGTCTGTAATAGGGGCGAAACGTCTGGTTTCAACTGCCCAATTTCATTTTTTTGCAGACTCACTCACTGCGGTTGACTACTAAATGGGGTCGTAACCCACGTCATCAAGGGGGAGATGCAAAAATTTTTTGTGCTTTTGCGCAGAAATTTCGTGATATGCCAAAAGAAGACATGAAACAGACGGCAATTTCATTCATATAAAGAATGAATTCAATACAAGGCATTCACCAAAAAATTGTAATAAAAAGAAAAGATTACATACCTGAATCTTCTTTTCGTCAGCAGTAAACTAGTGGTTATTCATCCCCTACAGCTCCCCGCTAAGAGAATCTTTATGAAATCCGTTTTTACGATTTCCGCCAGCCTGGTACTTGGCCTTATGTTGTGCTGCACGGCGCAAGCTAACGACCATAAAATCCTCGGCGTCATTGCGATGCCGCGTAACGAAACCAACGATCTGGCGCTGAAACTCCCCGTTTGCCGCATCGTAAAACGTATCCAGCTCACCGCCGACCACGGCGATTTACAGTTGAGCGGCGCGTCGGTTTATTTCAAAGCCGCCCGTAGCGCCAGTCAAAGCCTGAATGTTCCCGCCGAAATTAAAGAAGGGCAAACCACCAACTGGATCAACATTAACAGCGATAACGACAACAAACGTTGCGTGTCAAAAATCACCTTTTCCGGTCATACCGTGAACTCGTCCGATATGGCCACGCTGAAAATTATCGGCGACGATTAACGCTTGAACAGAGAAGCCACAATAAATGAATGTTAATTACCTGAATGATTCAGATCTGGATTTTCTCCAACATTGTAGTGAGGAGCAACTGACCAATTTCGCCCGTTTGCTCACCCATAACGAAAAAGGCAAAACTCGACTCTCCAGCGTTCTGATGCGTAATGAACTGTTCAAATCGATGGAAGGGCATCCCGAGCAACATCGCCGCAACTGGCAGCTAATTGCCGGAGAATTACAGCATTTTGGCGGCGATAGTATCGCTAACAAACTTCGCGGACACGGCAAACTGTACCGGGCCATTTTGCTCGACGTCTCAAAACGGCTGAAGCTAAAAGCCGACAAAGAGATGTCTACGTTTGAAATTGAGCAACAGTTACTGGAGCAATTTCTGCGCAATACCTGGAAGAAAATGGACGAGGAACATAAGCAGGAATTTCTCAAGGCAGTCGATGCCAGAGTCAACGAGCTGGAAGAGCTATTACCGCTGCTGATGAAAGACAAATTATTGGCAAAAGGCGTGTCGCATCTGCTTTCCAGCCAACTTACCCGCATTTTACGCACCCACGCAGCAATGAGCGTTCTCGGGCATGGTTTGCTGCGCGGCGCGGGGCTAGGAGGCCCGGTGGGCGCGGCATTAAACGGAGTTAAAGCTGTCAGCGGTAGCGCCTATCGCGTTACTATTCCGGCGGTCCTGCAAATTGCCTGCCTGCGTCGAATTGTCAGCGCCACTCAGGCCTAATCCCTCACATCGGGGAAAATTTTCATTTTCCCCTCAAAAGATCATGGACACTACTCCATTGGCTGATTATTATGCCGCGCCCTGAAATCACTACAGTTATTCAGGGAAATTATTTCACCATTCATTCAATGATGATTTTTGAGGAATTATGGGCAACACTAAGTTGGCTAATCCGGCACCGCTGGGCCTGATGGGCTTCGGCATGACCACCATTCTACTTAACCTGCACAACGTGGGTTATTTCGCTCTGGACGGTATTATTCTTGCCATGGGCATCTTCTACGGCGGCATCGCGCAAATTTTCGCTGGTCTGCTGGAGTATAAAAAAGGCAACACTTTCGGGTTAACCGCCTTCACCTCTTACGGTTCTTTCTGGCTGACGCTGGTTGCGATTCTGCTGATGCCGAAACTGGGCCTGACCGATGCGCCAAATGCGCAGTTCCTTGGTGTCTACCTGGGTCTGTGGGGCGTGTTTACGCTGTTTATGTTCTTCGGCACGCTGAAAGGCGCACGCGTTCTGCAATTCGTTTTCTTTAGCCTGACCGTGCTGTTTGCCCTGCTGGCGATCGGTAACATTGCCGGTAACGCCGCGATCATCCACTTTGCCGGCTGGATTGGTCTGATCTGCGGTGCCAGCGCAATCTATCTGGCGATGGGCGAAGTGCTGAACGAGCAGTTTGGTCGCACCGTTCTGCCGATTGGTGAATCCCACTAATTGCTTGATATCCCCCGCTCGGGGGATATCAGATTGTTGACAACGTGCGCTTTATTCATGCCGGAAGCGGCGTGAACGCCTTACCAGGCCTACAAAATCGTGCAAATTCAATATATTGCAGGAAGATCGTAGGCCTGATAAGCGTAGCGCATCAGGCAGTTTTGCGTTTGTCATCAGTCTGATCCCCCCGCCTGGGGGGATTTTTTTATTCGCTAACTTCTCGTCTTGCGCTCTTCGGTCTGAATGCTGCAACCACTTCCGGTGCCGTTTCAACATATGGCCCTTCCAGCAACTGAATGCAGTACGGTACGCTGGCAAAAATACCGTGCACCACGACCTTACCCTCGGCATCCTTCACGCCTTCCAGCGTCTCTTTAATAGACTTCGGCTGACCGGGTAAGTTAAGGATCAGTGCCTGTTTGCGGATCACGCCCACCTGGCGCGAAAGGATCGCAGTTGGCACAAAATGCAGGCTAATCTGGCGCATCTGTTCACCAAAGCCAGGCATCTCGCGGTCCGCTACTGCCAGCGTCGCATCGGGCGTTACGTCACGGCGCGCCGGGCCAGTACCGCCGGTTGTCAGCACCAGATGGCAACTCATTTCATCCACCAGCTCACACAACGTTTGCTCAATGATCGCCTGCTCATCGGGGATTAAGCGAGTTTCCAGTTCAAACGGCGTGGTTAGCGCCGATGTCAGCCATTCTTCCAGCGCAGGGATGCCTTTATCCTGATAAACGCCGCTGGACGCGCGATCAGAGATGGAAACTAAGCCAATACGTAAAGTATTCATCAAGATTTTTCCGTTTAAACAGTCTCGTTAAACAGAATGATACACTGCGAAGGGAGTGACAGACAGGCTTCAGAAGAGGTAGCGTGACCGACTTCCCGGTCACGCTAAGAATGATTACAGCAGATCGCCGATCATTTTTTCCAGTTTTTCCTGGTCAACAGCAAACTTACGGATACCTTCCGCCAGTTTATCTACTGCCATTGGATCCTGGTTGTGCTGCCACAGGAACTCGGACTCAGTGATACGCGCCGGACGCGCTTTCACTTCACCAGTGTAAGACAGTTTACGTTCGATAGCCCCTTCGCTCTCAGCCAGCTCTTTCAGCAGTGCCGGTGCGATGGTCAGACGGTCGCAGCCTGCCAGTTCCAGAATTTCGCCGATGTTACGGAAGCTTGCGCCCATAACCACGGTTTCATAACCGTGTTCTTTGTAGTACTGGTAGATTTCAGATACAGAAACGACACCCGGATCTTCTGCCGGAGCGTACTCTTTCTTATCGGTATTGGCTTTGTACCAGTCAAGAATACGGCCAACAAACGGAGAAATCAGGAACACGCCCGCTTCCGCACAAGCACGTGCCTGAGCGAAGGAGAACAGCAGAGTCAGGTTACAGTTGATACCTTCTTTTTCCAGCTGTTCTGCAGCACGGATACCCTGCCAGGTAGAAGCCAGTTTGATCAGAATACGATCGTTGCTAATACCTGCATCGTTGTAGAGCTTAATCAGGCGTTTTGCTTTCGCAATTGACGCTTCGGTGTCATAGGAAAGACGCGCATCAACTTCAGTTGAGATACGGCCCGGAACCAGTTTCAGGATTTCCAGACCAATATTTACTGCCAGTTTGTCGGTCGCGTCCACGATCTGCTGCGCGCGATCGTTGCTCTGCTGTTTCGCCCAGGCGACAGCATCATCAATCAACTTACGGTATTCCGGAATTTGCGCTGCGTTAAGAATGAGAGAAGGGTTGGTTGTGGCATCCTGCGGTTGATACAGCTTCATTGCCGCGATGTCCCCAGTGTCGGCCACTACGGTGGTGTACTGACGAAGGGAGGTCAATTTGTCCGTCATGATAGTATTTCTCTTTAAACAGCTTGTTAGGGGGATGTAACCGGTCTGCCCTGATGATATCACGACGTAACGACAGCGCAACCGCAGACAAGAGGGTTATCACCAGGCAAGACTGTTTCGGATTTCTGACATGGCGTTGATATCACCCGCCATTTTTAAACAAAACCTCATGTATGCTACACAGACGTTATCAACCAATGCACATCGTATATAATTCTTAATCAATTGGTAACGTTTACACAGGAATGTAACCGCGCGCCGGCGACAAGAGGGATACGAATGCCTGATTTTTTCTCTTTTATTAACAACGTACTATGGGGATCAGTGATGATCTACCTGCTCTTCGGCGCAGGCTGTTGGTTCACTTTTCGTTCTGGGTTCGTTCAATTTCGCTATATTCGTCAGTTTGGCAAAAGTCTTAAAAATAGCATTCATCCGCAACGAGGCGGTTTAACTTCTTTTCAATCATTGTGTACCAGTCTCGCCGCACGTGTCGGCAGCGGCAACCTGGCAGGCGTTGCGCTGGCTATCACCGCAGGTGGGCCGGGTGCCGTTTTCTGGATGTGGGTTGCCGCATTTATTGGCATGGCGACCTCTTTTGCCGAATGTTCCCTTGCCCAGCTTTATAAAGAACGTGACGTCAATGGGCAGTTTCGCGGCGGACCGGCATGGTATATGGCGCGTGGGTTAGGGATGCGCTGGATGGGCGTTCTGTTCGCCGTCTTTTTGCTCATCGCCTACGGACTGATTTTCAGCGGAGTTCAGGCAAATGCTGTCGCGCGCGCGATGAGTTTTGCATTTGATTTCCCTCCGTTAGTAACGGGTGTCATTCTCGCCATTTTTACTCTGTTGGCGATAACTCACGGCATTCATGGCGTCGCCCGGCTAATGCAATGGTTTGTCCCTATTATGGCGTTAATCTGGGTACTCACCAGCCTGGTCATTTGCGCAATGAATATCGGGCAACTTCCACACGTTATTTGGTCTATTTTTGAAAGCGCCTTTGGCTGGCAGGAAGCGGCAGGCGGCGCGGCGGGTTATACCCTGAGTCAGGCGATTACTAACGGCTTTCAGCGCAGTATGTTTTCCAATGAGGCGGGGATGGGATCAACACCGAACGCAGCAGCGGCGGCGGCATCATGGCCACCGCATCCGGCAGCGCAAGGTATTGTCCAGATGATCGGCATCTTTATCGACACGATGGTGA
Source organism: Escherichia sp. E3659 (assembly GCF_005781135.1). Taxonomy (NCBI): domain Bacteria; kingdom Pseudomonadati; phylum Pseudomonadota; class Gammaproteobacteria; order Enterobacterales; family Enterobacteriaceae; genus Escherichia; species Escherichia sp. E3659. The sequence continues at coordinate 211,215 of NZ_VATQ01000015.1, forward strand.
TTTGTACGGCAAGCGCCATGCTGATATTGCTGGCTGGTAACGGCACCACCTATTTGCCACTGGAAGGTATCCAACTCATTCAGAAAGCGATGCGTGTATTAATGGGTTCCTGGGGGGCAGAATTTGTCACGATAGTGGTGATTCTATTTGCCTTCAGCTCGATCGTCGCCAACTACATTTATGCCGAAAATAATCTCTTCTTTTTACGGCTGAACAACCGGAAAGCTATCTGGAGTCTGCGTATCTGTATCTTTGTTACGGTCATTGGCGGTACCCTACTGAGCCTTCCTCTAATGTGGCAACTGGCCGATATTATTATGGCCTGCATGGCAATCACCAATTTGACAGCGATTTTGCTGCTTTCCCCCGTGGTGCATATCATTGCCAGCGATTATCTGCGCCAACGTAAACTCGGCGTACGTCCGGTGTTTGATCCGCTGCGCTACCCGGATATCAGTCAGCAACTGTCCCCTGATGCGTGGGATGATTTGTCGCAGGAGTAATCACAACTATCGATCAACTCATCCACTTTTTTTGCTACAGTCGCAGTAAATTTCCTGCAAGGACTGGATATGTTGATTCTGATTTCACCTGCTAAAACACTTGATTATCAAAGCCCTTTGGCCACCACACGCTACACGCTGCCGGAGCTGTTAGACAACTCCCAACAGCTTATCCATGAAGCGCGAAAACTAACGGCACCGCAGATTGGCAAGCTGATGAAAATCAGTGACAAGCTGGCCGATCTCAACGCTACCCGCTTTCATGACTGGCAGCCAGATTTCACGCCAGAGAATGCCCGGCAGGCAATTCTGGCATTTAAAGGCGATGTCTATACCGGCTTGCAAGCCGAAACCTTTAGTGAAGAAGATTTCGCTTTTGCCCAGCAGCATTTACGTATGCTTTCCGGTTTGTACGGCGTACTGCGCCCGCTCGATTTAATGCAGCCATACCGTCTGGAGATGGGGATCCGGCTTGAGAATGCGCGGGGTAAAGACCTGTACCAGTTCTGGGGGGATGTGATCACCAACAAGCTAAACGAAGCGCTCGAAGCACAAGGCGATCAGGTGGTGATTAACCTGGCGTCAGATGAGTATTTTAAATCAGTGAAACCGAAGAAATTAAATGCCGAGATAATCAAGCCGGTATTCCTCGATGAGAAGAACGGCAAGTTTAAGGTCATCAGCTTCCATGCTAAAAAAGCGCGTGGCCTGATGAGTCGGTTTATCATTAAAAATCGCCTGACCAAGCCAGAGCAACTGACAGGTTTTAACAGTGAAGGTTACTTCTTCGATGAAGCCTCTTCCAGCAATGGCGAACTGGTGTTTAAACGCTACGAACTGCGTTAAGTTTGCGGTAAATGCCGGAGGTCATCCGGCATTTATATTTAGCGGTGATGTCTGCCAGGCCCCGGATAATGATCATCCCGGTGATCATGACGATGATCGTCACGATGATCGCGATGATTATTATAGTGCGGCTGCAGTCCGTATGGGTGCCAGCGATTGCCTCGCCATTCATAATTTCTGTGCCACCAGTCGTGGTCACGCCAGTAACCGCCATCCCAGTAGAAACCGCGATAATCACGATCGCCAATCTGTAACTTTACTGATGGCACCAGCATTATTTCCTCAGCCTGCGCTGCCATAGGAGCAACCAGAATCAGGGAAAATGCGAGTAAGAGAGATTGCATCTTTTTCACAGGTGACTCCTTATTATCATTGCCAGTTATGGGCCGATATAAGGAGCTTACGGTAAAAGAATCCTCGTTGTCATTATCCAATCTAAGTTACCGCATTTATTGAAAATTTCTCCTTTTTTTCTGTCGATTTTTCTCATATTTTCTCCACAAAAAAGCCGAGCTGTATAAACACAAGCCCGGCTATTTTTTCGGAATTTAATGGATATTAATTATGATTCATCATGAGGTTGCGCAGCGCAGCAAAATCGGCAGGCAGACTATGTGAAAGTAAGGGTAAATCAGCACGTTCTGCCAGCTCTTTTGGCAGTTCCAGCGTTTCACCAAGAATCACTTCCACGCTCTCTTTAAACTTCGCCGGGTGCGCGGTGCCGAGGAACAGGCCATATTCTCCCGGATGAAGTTGGTCACGCAGCGCACGGTAAGCCACGGCAGCATGCGGTTCCGAGGTATAGCCCAGTGCTTTTAACTCACGCATTGTCTGCCGGGTGGTTTCATCATCCACCGCCGCATAACCCAGCTCCTTCAGTTGCCAGATTTTACGGCGGAACAACTCTTCCACTCGCGGCCAGTTGTTTGGCTGGCTGACATCCATCGCATTGGATAATGTCGCCTGGGTAGCTTTAGGCGCCCACTGCCCGTCGTGCAGGAAACGCGGCACCGTATCGTTAACGTTAGTGGCAGCAATAAAACGTTTCACCGGCAGACCGAGTGATTTCGCCAGCAATCCTGCCGTCAAATCGCCGAAGTTTCCGCTCGGCACTGAAACAACTAGCTGGTTACGCGCTTCCTGTGGCAACTGCGCCACGGCTTCAAAGTAATAGCAAATCTGCGCCAGCAAACGACTGATGTTAATAGAGTTAGCAGAGTTCAGTCCCAACGCCACTTTTAGTTCTTCATCATCGAACGCCTGTTTAACAAGAGCCTGGCAAGCATCAAAATCGCCGTCGATGGCGACGGTTTCAATATTGCCACCCAGCGTACAGAACAGTTTTTCTTGCAGTGGACTGATTTTGCCGTGCGGGTAAAGGATGACCACTTTAACGTTCGGTAAACCGTAGAAAGCGTGAGCCACTGCTGCTCCGGTGTCGCCGGAAGTCGCAGTCAGAATAGTCACTGGCTTATCGCCCGCAATATGGGTCAGCATTTGCGCCATAAAGCGACCGCCGAAATCTTTAAATGCTAGCGTTGGCCCGTGGAACAACTCCAGACAACCGACGTCATTTTCAACTTTGGCAACCGGAGCCGGGAAAGCGAATGCCGCACGCACGCGCTCTTCCAGAACTTCCTGTGGGATCTCATCACCAATAAACGCCGAGAGGATCTTCGCGCTGCGAGTGACGAAATCCAGTTTCAGCATCTCATCAATTTCGGTCAGGCTGAATTCCGGTAGCTCATGAGGGAAAAACAACCCCTGATTTTTGCCCAATCCCTGCGTTACGGCTTGCGCAAAACTGACCTGCTCATTGTGATCTTTCAGATTGTAGAGTTTCATTTAGTTTTCCAGTACTCGTGCGCCCGCCGTATCCAGCCGGCAAATATGAACAAAACCTTCCTGATTTTGCAGGTAATTCTTACCTAACCAGTCGGCAACTCGCTGGGCGGTATCCAGTTTATCGCACAGGGCGAACAAGGTCGGCCCCGAGCCGGAGATACCGCTCGCTACCGCACCGATTTCCGCGACCGCCTGACGTGCTTCCCTGAAGCCTGGCAATAAACGTTCACGATAGGGTTCAGCGATAACATCTTTCATCAGCTTCGCGGCAAGTTCAGGCTGGCGGGAATAGCAGGCGTGAATGAAGCCTGCCAGATGTCGCCCGTGAGCAATGCAATCCTGGCGGCGATACTGCGCCGGTAAAATAGCCCGTGCTTCTGCCGTCGAGACTTTAATCCCCGGATACGCCAGCACCCATAACCACTCATCAAATCCTGGTACCTGCTGGCTGATGATGCCGTTTTCTTCGATCATCAACTGCATGCCGCCAAGAAAGCACGGTGCCACGTTGTCGTAATGAATGCTGCCGGAGATACGCCCTTCCAGTTCGCCCATCAAGGCCAGCAGGCGGGTATCATTGAGCGGCTTACCGCAGTGTTCATTCATCGCCACCAGCGCCGCGACCACCGAACAGGCGCTGGAACCTAAGCCAGAACCGATCGGCATATTCTTTTCCAGGGTCATCGCCACCGGAATTTGCTTACCCACTTCCTGGCAAAAACGCTCCCAGCACTGATAAACGATATTTTCCTGCGGTTCTGACGGTAGCTTGCCTGCAAACCGTCCAAGATTGTTGAGACTGAAGCGTTCTGCTGACTCAACCGTCACTACATCTCCCAGCAAGGAACCATCAACAGGCACCACCGCCGCCCCGAGCACATCAAACCCGACGCTCATATTGGCACTGGAAGCCGGAGCATAAACCTTAACCATTTTAGACTCCTAACTTCCATGAGAGGGTGCGTAGCAGATCGGCAAAGACACCGGCAGCTGTAACGTCATTACCCGCACCGTATCCGCGCAGGACCAGCGGCAGTGGCTGATAATAGTGGCTATAGAAGGCCAATGCGTTTTCGCCGTTTTTCACTTTGAACAGCGGATCGTTGCCATCCACTTCAGCAATCTTCACGCGGCAGACGCCATCTTCATCAATATTGCCAACATAGCGCAAAACTTTTCCTTCATCACGGGCCTTCGCCACGCGCGCGGCAAAGAGATCGTCAAGCTGTGATAGATTCGCCATAAAAGTCGCAACATCGCCTTCCGCGTTAAACTCTGCGGGCAGCACAGATTCGATTTCGATATCCGCCAGTTCCAGTGATCGTCCTGTTTCACGGGCGAGAATCAACAGCTTGCGCGCCACATCCATACCAGAAAGATCATCTCGCGGGTCCGGTTCGGTATAGCCCATTTCTCTTGCCAGCGTGGTGGCCTCGGAGAAGCTCATCCCTTCGTCTAACTTACCGAAGATGAAAGAAAGCGAACCAGAAAGAATGCCAGAGAATTTCATCAATTCATCACCCGCGTTGAGCAGGTTTTGCAAGTTCTCAATGACCGGCAACCCCGCACCGACGTTGGTGTCATAAAGGAATTTACGCCGTGATTTTTCCGCCGCGTAACGCAGCTGATGGTAGTAATCCATCGACGAGGTGTTGGCCTTTTTGTTCGGGGTCACCACGTGGAAACCTTCGCGCAGGAAGTCGGCATATTGATCCGCCACCGCCTGGCTGGAAGTGCAATCGACAATCACCGGATTCAGCAAATGATATTCTTTCACCAGGCGAATTAAGCGCCCAAGGTTGAACGGCTCTTTGGCTTGCGCCAGTTCTTCCTGCCAGTTATCCAGGTTAAGGCCATGCACATTAGTCAGCAGCGCCTTCGAGTTAGCAACGCCGCAAACGCGTAAATCGATGTGTTTGTTCTTCAGCCAGCTTTGCTGACGTTTCAGTTGCTCCAGCAGCGCGCCGCCAACGCCACCGACGCCAATCACAAACACTTCGATAACCTGATCGGTATTGAACAGCATCTGGTGGGTAACGCGTACACCAGTGGTCGCATCATCGTTATTTACCACGACAGAGATTGAGCGTTCAGAAGACCCTTGAGCAATGGCGACAATGTTGATATTGGCGCGGGCCAGTGCGGCAAAGAATTTCGCCGAGATCCCACGCAAGGTGCGCATACCATCGCCCACCACCGAGATAATGGCCAGCCGTTCAGTAACCGCCAGCGGCTCCAGCAAACCTTCTTTCAGTTCCAGGTAGAACTCTTCCTGCATCGCGCGTTCAGCACGCGCACAGTCGCTTTGTGGTACGCAGAAACTGATACTGTATTCGGAAGATGATTGCGTAATCAGCACCACTGAAATGCGGGCGCGTGACATTGCCGCAAAGACGCGCGCCGCCATGCCGACCATTCCTTTCATCCCCGGACCAGAAACGCTGAACATTGCCATGTTATTCAGATTGGAAATGCCCTTGACCGGTAATTCATCTTCATCACGGCTGGCGCCAATGAGCGTACCTGGTGCTTGAGGATTTCCGGTATTTTTAATCAGGCAAGGGATCTGGAACTGAGCGATAGGGGTAATGGTGCGAGGGTGAAGAACTTTAGCGCCGAAGTAGGAAAGCTCCATCGCTTCCTGGTACGACATCGACTTCAACAGCCTCGCATCGGGCACCTGACGCGGGTCGCAAGTATAGACACCATCGACATCCGTCCAGATCTCGCAACAATCGGCGCGTAAACAGGCGGCCAGTACCGCGGCGGAGTAGTCAGAACCGTTACGTCCCAGCACCACCAGCTCACCTTTTTCATTACCGGCGGTAAAACCAGCCATCAGCACCATATGGTCAGCCGGAATGCGGCTTGCCGCAATACGGCGGGTGGACTCAGCAATATCGACCGTAGATTCGAGGTAATGACCGATTGCCAGCAGCTTTTCGACCGGATCGATAACGGTAACGTTGTGACCACGCGCTTCCAGTACCCCGGCCATAATGGCGATCGACATTTTTTCTCCACGGCAAATCAGCGCGGCGTTGATGCTGTCCGGGCATTGCCCCAATAAGCTAATGCCATGCAGGACATGTTTGATTTGGGCAAATTCTTGATCAACGAACGCTTTCAATTGCGCCAGTGGAAATCCCGGCTGGGCGGCGGCGAGTCCCGTCAGAAGTTCGGCAAAAATACGTTCGGCATCGCTGATATTGGGTAAAGCATCCTGACCGCTAATGGTTTTTTCAATCATTGCGACCAGATGGTTGGTAATTTTGGCGGGGGCAGAGAGGACGGTGGCCACCTGCCCCTGCCTGGCATTGCTCTCCAGAATATCGGCAACCCGCAGAAAACGTTCTGCATTTGCCACTGATGTACCGCCGAACTTCAACACTCGCATGGTTGTTACCTCGTTACCTTTGGTCGAAAAAAAAGCCCGCACTGTCAGGTGCGGGCTTTTTTCTGTGTTTCCTGTACGCGTCAGCCCGCACCGTTACCTGTGGTAATGGTGATGGTGGTGGTAATGGTGGTACTGATGCGTTTCATGGATGTTGTGTACTCTGTAATTTTTATCTGTCTGTGCGCTATGCCTATATTGGTTAAAGTATTTAGTGACCTAAGTCAATAAAATTTTAATTTGCTCACGGCAGGTTACCAGTTCATAGAGTGCTGGTAGATGCTCTTTTTTTAATCCACACAGAGACATATTGCCCATTGCAGTCAGAATAAAAATCTGAAAACGCCCTTCCTTGTCGTTTTTTATTTGGTGATATTTTTTTCAATATCATGCAATAAACGATGCAACATGGCCGTGTCTCGTTGCTCCAACAGCCCGATGCGTTGTTGTAACCAGTCGACCAGTTTGGTGTCATCTGCCACCGCCAGAGTCGTTAACAATGACATGGCTCGTTCACGTAAAACCTGCAGTTGAAATGGGTCCGCCGTTGCGGCAGATTCCACCGGTTGTTGTATTAATGTTGCTAATTGATAGCAATAGACCATCACCGCCTGCCCCAAATTCAGTGATGGATAATCCGCCACCATTGGCACGCCGGTGAGGACATCAGCAAGCGCCAACTCTTCGTTAGTCAAGCCGGAATCTTCGCGACCAAAGACCAGCGCCGCATGGTTCATCCATGTCGATTTTTCCTCCAGTAGCGGCACCAGTTCTATTGGCGTGGCGTAGTAATGGTATTTCGCCCGACTGCGCGCAGTGGTAGCAACGGTAAAATCAACGTCGTGTAGCGATTCAGCCAGCGTTGGAAAAACTTTAATATTATCAATAATATCACCAGAACCATGCGCCACCCAGCGGGTAGCTGGTTCCAGGTGTGCCTGGCTATCGACAATGCGCAGCTCGCTAAATCCCATTGTTTTCATCGCCCGAGCCGCTGCACCAATATTTTCAGCTCTGGCTGGTGCTACCAGAATGATCGTTATACGCATGTTGCCACTCTTCTTGATCAAATAACCGCGAACAGGGTGATGAATGTCAACTTATTACGCGGAGAGAATTTACAAATTCGTAACGTAAGTCGCAGAAAAAGCCCTTCACTTAACTTAAAAAAAGCTAAACTATTTCTTGACTATACTAACGGTATAATTGTTAAAAATTGCTACATATCCTTCTGTTTACTTAGGATAATTTTATAAAAAATAAATCTCGACAATTGGATTCACCACGTTTATTAGTTGTATAAGGCAACTAGTTGTATTATTAAAATAATGTGACGAAAGCTAGCATTTAGATACGATGATTTCATCAAACTGTTAACGTGCTACAATTGAACTTGATATATGTCAACGAAGCGTAGTTTTATTGGGTGTCCGGCACGTCTTAGCCTGTTATGTTGCTGTTAAAATGGTTAGGATGACAGCCGTTTTTGACACTGTCGGGTCCTGAGGGAAAGTACCCACGACCAAGCTAATGATGTTGTTGACGTTGATGGAAAGTGCATCAAGAACGCAATTACGTACTTTAGTCATGTTACGCCGATCATGTTAATTTGCAGCATGCATCAGGCAGGTCAGGGACTTTTGTACTTCCTGTTTCGATTTAGTTGGCAATTTAGGTAGCAAACATGCAGACCCCGCACATTCTTATCGTTGAAGACGAGTTGGTAACACGCAACACGTTGAAAAGTATTTTCGAAGCGGAAGGCTATGATGTTTTCGAAGCGACAGATGGCGCGGAAATGCATCAGATCCTCTCTGAATATGACATCAACCTGGTGATCATGGATATCAATCTGCCGGGTAAGAACGGTCTTCTGTTAGCGCGTGAACTGCGCGAGCAGGCGAATGTTGCGTTGATGTTTCTGACTGGCCGTGACAACGAAGTCGATAAAATTCTCGGCCTCGAAATCGGCGCAGATGACTACATCACCAAACCGTTCAACCCGCGTGAACTGACCATCCGTGCACGCAACCTGCTGTCCCGTACCATGAACCTGGGTACAGTCAGCGAAGAACGTCGTAGCGTTGAAAGCTATAAGTTCAATGGTTGGGAACTGGACATCAACAGCCGTTCATTGATCGGTCCTGATGGCGAGCAGTACAAACTGCCGCGCAGCGAGTTCCGCGCCATGCTTCACTTCTGTGAAAACCCAGGCAAAATTCAGTCTCGTGCTGAACTGCTGAAGAAAATGACCGGCCGTGAGCTGAAACCGCACGACCGTACTGTAGACGTGACGATCCGTCGTATTCGTAAACACTTCGAATCTACGCCGGATACGCCGGAAATCATCGCCACCATTCACGGTGAAGGTTATCGCTTCTGCGGTGATCTGGAAGATTAATCGGCTTTACCACCGTCCAAAAAAACGGCGCTTTTTAGCGCCGTTTTTTTATTTCCAGATACGTAACTCATCGTCCGTTGTGACTTCTTTACTGGCTTTCATTTTCGGCAGTGAAAACGCATACCAGTCGATATTCCGCGTCACAAACATCATGCCGGCCAGCGCCACCACCAGCACACTGGTTCCCAACAACAGTGCGCTATCGGCAGAGTTGAGTAGTCCCCACATCACACCATCCAGCAACAACAGCGCGAGGGTAAACAACATGCTATTGCGCCAACCTTTTAATACCGCCTGCAAGTAAATACCGTTCATTAATGCCCCTATCAAGCTGGCAATTACCCATGCCACGGTAAAACCGGTATGTTCAGAAAGCGCCAGCAAGAGCAAATAAAACATCACCAATGACAGCCCCACCAGCAAATATTGCATCGGGTGCAAACGTTGCGCGGTGAGCGTTTCAAAAACAAAGAAGGCCATAAAAGTCAGCGCAATCAGCAAAATAGCGTACTTAGTCGCCCTGTCCGTTAATTGATACTGATCGGCAGGCGTAGTGACTGCGACGCTAAACGCCGGGAAGTTTTCCCAGCCGGTATCATTGCCTGAAGCAAAACGCTCACCGAGATTATTGGCAAACCAGCTACTTTGCCATTGCGCCTGAAAACCGGATGCACTTATTTCTCGTTTCGCAGGCAAAAAATCACCTAAAAAACTGGGATGCGGCCAGTTGCTGGTTAAGGTCATTTCGCTATTACGCCCGGCAGGCACCACAGAAAGATCGCCGGTACCGCTTAAGTTCAGCGCCATATTCAGCTTCAGGTTCTGCTTCCGCCAGTCCCCTTCGGGTAAAGGGATATGCACGCCCTGCCCGCCTTGCTCTAACCCGGTACCGGGTTCAATGGTCAGCGCTGTTCCGTTAACTTCAGGCGCTTTCACCACACCAATACCACGCGCATCCCCGACGCTAATCACAATAAATGGCTTGCCTAAGGTGATATTTGGCGCGTCGAGTTCGCTAAGACGCGAAACATCAAAATCGGCTTTTAGCGTTAAATCACTGTGCCAGACCTGACCGGTATAAATACCAATCTTGCGTTCTTCCACATTCTGATTACCATCAACCATCAACGACTCAGGTAACCAAAAATGGATAAAACTTCGTTTCCGCTCCACGGTTTTATCCTCTTCCTGCACCGTATAAAGCTCGGTCACAGGAATAGCGATGAGCGGCCCAACGAGTTTTTGCGGCCCGCTGGTACTTTGGCGAATCGCATCTTCCACATCGCTACGGTAATCGGCACGTTCGACAATCACCTGCCGAATCAGCATTATCGGAATCAACAACAGCAATACTGCACCAAACAGAGTGGTCATTTTCCAGAACAGGGGGGATTTCAACATAGTCTTCTCCTTTGCAATGGCGACAGGATATGAAGGCTATGTGGGAAGAATTTGAAGTTATGTGAAGTGACGGTGAAGTCGAAGCAAGGCCAATACGCCGCCTTCCGGCACGTTGTGCAACGTGACTTCGCCATTAAGCAAACGGGCAACTTCACTGACAAACGCCAGCCCCAGCCCACTACTTTTTTGCCCATTCGCACGCGGCAAAGAGTAGAAACGCTCAAAAATACGTGACAGCGCGTAGTCAGGAATACCACTACCGGTATCCAGCACATTAAGCGTGACGTGTTCCTGATCCACTTCGGCGCTTAGCGTTATGCAGCCATTCTCGGGAGTAAAATCAATAGCATTATCCAGCAAATTCCCCAGCGCCTGCTCCAGTAACGCCGGTTCAGCAGCAACGTTAACCTCGGTGGGCATAACATTAAGAGTGATATTTTTTTCTGCCAACTGCACGGTGCGAGCTTCGCTGACGCGGCGAAATAATGCCGCCACATCAACCGCAGAAAGAACGACCTCCTGGCGATTCTCCAGTCTTGCCTGGCGTAGTAGCGTTTCCACCAGCGCCTGCATTCGCGCGTTTTGCGTCAGAATATTGTCGGTAAAACGGGCTACCACTTCCGGTGGCGGACCTTCGCGTAAAATTTCCGCCGCGCCACGAATTGCCGCCAGCGGACTTTTCAACTCATGAGTTAACGCGTAGACATACTGCTCAATATAGTTTTTCCCCTCCAGTTTCACGCGCATACTTTCCAGCGCCTGCGCTAACTTACGCAGCTCGCTACTGCCGAGTTCAGGAAGCGGAACGGGCTTATTGTCGGTAACGGAATCAGCATAACGAGTGAGCCGGGCAATGGAGCGGTTGATCCACCAAACCATTCCTGCGCCGATTACCAGCGCAATTCCCAGCAAAATGGCGCTCGCCCATAAAATTCGCCGCTCGCTGCGTTTAATCACCGGTGCCATCGCCGCGTTCGGTTTGCCTACGCTCAAAACGCCAACCAGCCGCGTGCCGTCCATAATAGGTGCGGCAACATACATCACAGAACTTTCGGGATCGGCAGGATTTTGCAACGTACTGCGCGCACCATACTGACCACGCAACGTTAGCCAGACATCATTCCAGCGGGAATAATCCTGCCCGACGGCTTTATTGGCCGAATCAAACAATACTTTGCCCTGCGCATCAGTCATATAGACATGATATTCGTTGCGCACTTTGTTGATGCCGCTGATATTGGCGCGAAACGGGCGATTTTGTAGCTGGTTAAATGCCTGCGCCAACTGCCCATGCGTTGGGTCACCAGAGAGCAAATCGGCACGCGCCAGCTCCGCCAGCAACGTTGCCGTATCGATCAACGTCCCTTCCGTCGCCCTTCGCACGCCCGGTTTAACTTCTTTGACAAAAATAGCCAGTACGAACCAGGCGGCTACCGCCACCAGTAAAAAATACCCCAGCAACAGCCGCATGCCGATACGCATTACAGGCTCCTCAGGCTGTATCCCATGCCGCGATGGGTATTGATCGGCGAAAGCTCGGGATTAATAGCGCGCAGTTTGGCACGCAGCGTTTTAATGTGAGTATCGACAGTGCGATCGTAGGTGTCCTGCGCATCTTCCCAGACGCTATCCATCAGTTGCTGACGGGACCAGACGCGGCCCGGCGACTTAAGTAACGTTTTCAGCAACAAAAACTCATACCGTGTTAGCGTTAACGGCGTGTCAAACCAGCTTATCTGCGCCGCAGGTTCATTCAGTTCAAAATGACCAATACGGATGACGGGAGACGGCGTAGAAAACTTCTTCACCCGACGCAGTAAGGTGCGCACTCTGGCGCACACTTCGCGGGGTGAAAACGGTTTAGCCACGTAGTCATCAGCGCCAATTTCCAGTCCAAGCAGGCGATCCACCTCTTCACTACGGGCTGTCAGGAACAGTACAGGTAGCGCCGGATGGATCGCCAGCAACTGACGGCACAATTCAAAGCCGCTGATATCCGGCAGACCTACATCGAGAATAATGACGTCGGGAACCTGCTGGCGTGCTTTATCCAGCACCGGTAAGCCTCGCTCAAAGACCTCGACGGCAAAACCTTCCTGCTGCAACATGTAGACCAGCGTGTCGGCTATCCCTTGCTCGTCTTCCACTAACCAGACCGTTTCCCGTTGCATATATCGCCTCTGTTATTGCCGCCACGGCATGACAGGCACCGCGCTAATCGCGTTTTTCGGCGACCCATCTACAACTTTGTCGGAGTAGGCCAGGTAAGCGAGCGCGTTGCGTTTGGCGTCATAGAAGCGTACGACCTGTAACGACTTAAAGACCAGCGACGTACGTTTTTTGAATACCACTTCGCCCTGAGCTTTGCCGTTTTTAATGCGCTCTGACAGTTCAATCGGCCCGACTTGCTGGCAGGAAATAGCCGCATCGGAAGTATCTTCCGCCAGGCCCAATCCCCCTTTAATACCGCCGGTTTTTGCCCGACTCACATAACAGGTGACATTTTTAACATCGGGATCGTCAAAGGCTTCTACGACAATTTTGTGATCCGGGCCGATCATTTTAAATACGGTATCGACCGAACCAATTTCTTCCGCATGTGCCAATGGCCCCAGCATTATCAGGCTTAAAGACAGGATCAAATGCTTGTATTTCATATTGTTACCATTTTTATAAGTTACACAGAGCAATTAGTTCGTCACGGTAAATAACATATTGATTAAGAACAAAATCTCAACACTTTTATTTCCGTCAAGACCTAAAACATACTCTGCTAAGAAAAAAACACTGAATGCTAAAACAGCAAAAAATGCTATTATCCAATTACCTGATGTCAGGTGCTCGTTGTGAAAGGATGAGGATATTTTATGGATCAGGCCGGCATTATTCGCGACCTTTTAATCTGGTTGGAAGGTCATCTGGATCAGCCACTGTCGCTCGACAATGTAGCGGCGAAAGCAGGTTATTCCAAGTGGCACTTACAGAGAATGTTTAAAGATGTCACTGGCCATGCTATTGGCGCGTATATTCGTGCTCGTCGTTTGTCGAAATCGGCGGTTGCACTACGCCTGACCGCGCGCCCAATTCTGGATATTGCGCTGCAATACCGCTTCGACTCTCAACAGACATTTACTCGTGCATTCAAGAAGCAGTTTGCCCAGACTCCCGCACTTTACCGCCGTTCTCCTGAATGGAGCGCCTTTGGTATTCGCCCGCCGCTGCGTCTGGGTGAATTCACCATGCCAGAGCACAAATTTGTCACGCTGGAAGACACGCCGCTGATTGGTGTAACTCAGAGTTACTCCTGTTCACTGGAGCAAATCTCGGATTTCCGCCATGAAATGCGTTATCAGTTCTGGCACGATTTTCTCGGTAATGCGCCGACTATTCCGCCAGTACTTTACGGCCTGAATGAAACGCGTCCAAGCCAGGATAAAGACGACGAGCAAGAGGTGTTCTACACGACTGCATTGGCTCAGGAGCAAGCAGACGGCTATGTACTGACGGGGCATCCGGTGCTGTTGCAGGGCGGCGAATATGTGATGTTTACCTATGAAGGGCTGGGTACAGGCGTGCAGGAATTTATCCTGACGGTGTACGGAACCTGTATGCCGATGCTGAACCTGACGCGCCGTAAAGGTCAGGATATTGAGCGATACTATCCGGCAGAAGATGCCAAAGCGGGAGATCGCCCAATTAATCTGCGCTGCGAACTGCTGATTCCAGTACGTCGTTAACGTTGCAGCTCGTCTAATGCAGGGGCGTCCAGATGCGAGATGTCCCCTGCTGTTTCAACTACCCAACCAGACGCCAGCCACAGGCTTTCCTGATAATCCACGCGCGAAATAGAACAGTTACGCAGACGTAAGCGGCGTTCTGCCCATGCAGGTAGGCCCAGAATAGTACTCACCAGGCATCCCAGCGCGATACCGTGGCTCACCAGTAGCGGTCGACTTCCCTGCGGCAAATCCCGACAAGATTCCAGTGCAGCATTGACGCGCTCACTCAGTTCCTGCATTGACTCGCCTTCAGGAATACGCCCGTCGACAGTGCCATTTACCAGTTGGCGACGCCAGTTCTCTTCTTCTTCGGTCAGAGAGTCGATATGTCTTTTTTCCAGCACGCCCATATTTAATTCACGCAGGCGGGAATCAAAGATTATGTCACAGCCGCAAGCCTGAGCGATGATTTCCGCCGTGCGCCGGGTGCGACCTAAATCGCTACTGATGATATGTGTGATGCCAAGCTCTTTGGCTCGCGCCGCCACCTGCATTGCTTGTTGCTCACCTTTGGCAGTCAGTGGGCTATCAGACTGGCCCTGAATACGTCGCTCGGCGTTCCACTGCGTTTCACCGTGGCGGACAAGGTATACCTGTAACATGCTTTTTTTCCGTATACTGCTGTAACGTTAATTTTTGAGTAATGCTGATTATGCACCATGTTGTCTGTGCAACCACCAATCCCGCTAAAATTCAGGCCATTCTGCAGGCATTTCACGAGATATTCGGCGAAGGATCCTGCCACATTGAGTCCGTTGCCGTCGAGAGCGGCGTACCGGAACAACCCTTTGGCAGTGAGGAAACGCGCGCTGGCGCACGAAATCGGGTAGAAAATGCCCGCCGTTTACATCCAGAGGCTGATTTTTGGGTAGCGATTGAAGCGGGCATTGATGGTGACAGCACCTTCAGTTGGGTGGTCATTGAAAGCACCAACCAACGTGGCGAAGCACGTTCGGCTACTTTGCCGTTACCTGCGGTGATTCTGCAGAAAGTGCGTGAAGGCGAGGCGCTTGGCCCCGTGATGTCGCGTTATACCGGTATTGATGAGATTGGTCGTAAGGAAGGAGCCATCGGCGTGTTTACCGCCGGGAAACTCACTCGCGCCAGCGTCTATCACCAGGCGGTGATCCTGGCGCTGAGTCCGTTTCATAATGCCGTGTATCAGTCATTGTAAACCGGATAAGGCGTTCACGCCGCATCCGGCATTCGGTGCACGGTGCCTGATGCGACGCTGACGCGTCTTATCAGGCCTACAAAATCAATCGCTTTTCAGCAACACGTCTTCCAGCCACTGGCGCAGCTCAACGGGGGCGGCTTTCAGGCTGTTAGATCCACGCGTAATGGTCGCGATGCCCGCGCCGAGTTCATTTTTTAACTCGCGCTGGCTCATTTCACCACGCAACAGCTCTTCGACAATACGCACGCGAGTCCCCAATGCTTCGCGCTCATCTGGCGTCAGCATCAGATTTAACAACGGTAAATGGAGATCGTTTTCGTAGGCATTCTTAAGCAGGTCGACAAAACGTAACCACTCCTGGTGACGCTGTTCTGCCATCGCTGCTGAATAGGGTGATTGCTGGGCCATAGTGTGTCGCCATTGTTAGCGGGGGAAGCAAAATGCCTCCCCCGGTTGTACTCGCTAAAGAGTACGATAGCATATCATAAAGGTTCAAATCAGTAACGACGTCCCCATTCCGTAGCGCTCAAAAGCGTGGGCTTATCGCCCATGAAATAGCGATAGTACGCGTCATAAGCCAGCACATTTTTCACATAACCGCGCGTCTCGGAAAACGGAATACTCTCGACAAACGCCACCGCATCGATACGCCCGGCGCTGTTACCAAGCCACGTGCGCACCCGCCCTGGACCGGCGTTATAAGCTGCCGAGGAAAAAATGCGGTTATTGCCAAATTGCTGATAAACATATTGCAGGTAACTGGTGCCAATGTTGATGTTCGTTTCCGGATCCAGCAATTGCCCAGGGCTGCTATAACCAGGAATAGAGAACATCTTCACCGTCTGAGTCGCCGTACCGGGCATAATCTGCATCAGACCGCTGGCTCCTACCGGTGATTTCACTTTCGGATTCCAGGCGCTCTCCTGACGGGCAATCGCCATTGCATAGCTTTGCGGGATATCTTTCCCACTGGTGTAACGTTTGAAGAGATCGTTGTAAGCCAGCGGGAATCGTTCTTCCAGATGATCCCACAATTTCCCGGCGATCGTCGCCTGAACACTGAGATCCCACCAGTGATTATTAAAGGCATAGCGTGCCAATTGCGCCTGCTCTGTTTTTGACTTGCTCTTCACCAGATTGGCCCACTCGCTACGTGCGGTGTTATCCATATTCCAGTACATCAACTCGCGCACGCGCGCCATCTCCGGCCCCTGGGTCAGGGCGCTGTCAACGTTCTGCGGCGCTTTATCAATCTTTAGTTGATACTCTTCGCCAATACGTTGCGCAGCGACCATCGGGTAAAATCCACGCTGTTGCATGAGTTGATGCAAAATCTCTTTTGCTTCAGCTTCACGCCCGCGTTCCAGCAGTATATCCGCCTGCCAGTAACGCCATTCATCTTTATCTTTCGCCTCTATTGGCAGACGCGCCAGCCAGGTATTCAGACCACGGCGATCGCCAGTGCCAAGCGCCATCCGCACGCGGCGTTCAATTAACGACGTGGATTGCGAACGCATAATCGCGTCATCACGCCATTTCGCCTGCTCATCGGTGACATCGTTGCCCATCAAACGCCAGGCGACGATATCGCGCAACTCCTGAATCTGATCTTCATTAAGCTGCTGCGCCTGGGCAAGTGAAGGGATCATCAGCCGTGCATTTTCAGCATCCTGACGTGCCACGCTGGCAAATGCCACCGCCGCCATCTGACGGGTAAAATCGGTCGCGCCGGTGGAACGCGCGAAAGTCAGCACAGTATTAGGATCATTCGCCAGCGAAATAATTGCCGAAGCAATAGTCTGGTAATCGGCAGGCATTTGCCCTGCCAGCACCGTCACCAGCCCGGTATTGCCTGCTTTCATCGCAAGGCGGATACGCTCTAAATAAGCCAGGGGTTCTTGTTTGCCGGACGCTCGCCAGACGCTAAATAACTTGTCACAAGCGTTAGGCTGGCTCTTTCCGGTTAGCCACAGCTCTTTCGCCCCCTGCCAGGCTTCTTCACTCTGCCCGGTGTTCCATTTTGCATAGTAGTAATTACACTGGGCTTCGGTTGTGCCAGGCTTTTCCGGGCTAAAGGCTAACAAGCCACGCCAGTCTTCGCGTCGCGCCAGTTCATTGACGAAACGTGATTGCAGCGTGCGAGCAGGAGGAAGCGTGGGGTTAGCGCGAACAAAGTTAGTAACCGTCACCGCCGGTTGATTCATCAGGTCATCGGTGATCTGGCGGTATTCCAGATAGGGATAAAGCGGATAATCCTTCAGGGATGGCATCATTTGTTCGACCACATCCATTTGTCGATTATCCCAGGCCTGCTTGATTTGCGCGTAACGGCTACGCTGCTCATCCAGTGAGTCGGCTCGCGCCACGCTGCTGACCGTCAGCAGACAGACACCGGCAGCCAACAGCCGCCAGGTAACTTGTTTGGCTTTTTCCACAAGCGCACCCTCTAAGTGTAAATACATCAATGCAGCATCATGCCGCGTAATAGATTTATGCTAACCAGTCATTGCCGTTTACGCCACGTTACGGACACTTTTTTACTTTTATACTCTAAATAATTCGAGTTGCAGGAAGGCGATAAGTGAGTGAGTCCCCAGGAGCTTACAGAAGTAAGTGACTGGGGTGAGCGAGCGTAAGCGCAGCACATGCAACTTGAAGTATGACGAGTATACTGCGAAGGTGATCGACCAACTGGGATTAGGCGGGGAAAAAGGCTACACTTCGCCTTTGAAAACTCATCATCACGATAAACATAGAGGCGAAGTCCAACGTGGCTCAATTCGTTTATACCATGCATCGTGTCGGCAAAGTTGTTCCGCCGAAACGTCATATTTTGAAAAACATCTCTCTGAGTTTCTTCCCTGGGGCAAAAATTGGTGTCCTGGGCCTGAACGGCGCCGGTAAGTCCACCCTGCTGCGCATTATGGCGGGCATTGATAAAGACATCGAAGGTGAAGCGCGTCCGCAGCCAGACATCAAGATTGGTTACCTGCCGCAAGAGCCGCAGCTGAACCCGGAACACACCGTGCGTGAGTCCATTGAAGAAGCGGTTTCTGAAGTGGTTAACGCCCTGAAACGTCTGGATGAAGTGTACGCGTTGTATGCCGATCCGGATGCCGATTTTGACAAACTGGCCGCGGAACAAGGCCGTCTGGAAGAGATCATTCAGGCTCACGACGGTCACAACCTGAACGTACAGCTGGAGCGTGCGGCGGATGCGCTGCGTCTACCGGACTGGGACGCGAAAATCGCTAACCTCTCTGGTGGTGAGCGTCGTCGCGTGGCGTTGTGCCGCCTGCTGCTGGAAAAACCAGACATGCTGCTGCTCGACGAACCGACCAACCACCTGGATGCCGAATCCGTGGCCTGGCTGGAACGCTTCCTGCACGACTTCGAAGGCACCGTTGTGGCGATTACTCACGACCGTTACTTCCTCGATAACGTTGCAGGCTGGATCCTCGAACTTGACCGCGGTGAAGGTATTCCATGGGAAGGCAACTACTCCTCCTGGCTGGAGCAAAAAGATCAGCGTCTGGCACAGGAAGCTTCTCAAGAAGCGGCGCGTCGTAAGTCGATCGAGAAAGAGCTGGAGTGGGTACGTCAGGGTACGAAAGGCCGTCAGTCGAAAGGTAAAGCACGTCTGGCGCGCTTTGAAGAGCTGAACAGCACCGAATATCAGAAACGTAACGAAACCAACGAACTGTTTATTCCACCTGGACCGCGTCTGGGCGATAAAGTGCTGGAAGTCAGCAACCTGCGTAAATCCTATGGCGATCGTCTGCTTATTGACTCCCTGAGTTTCTCGATCCCGAAAGGGGCGATCGTCGGGATCATCGGTCCGAACGGTGCGGGTAAATCGACTCTGTTCCGTATGATCTCTGGTCAGGAACAACCGGACAGCGGCACCATCACTTTAGGTGAAACGGTGAAACTGGCGTCTGTCGATCAGTTCCGTGACTCAATGGATAACAGCAAAACCGTTTGGGAAGAAGTTTCCGGCGGGCTGGATATCATGAAGATCGGCAACACCGAGATGCCAAGCCGCGCCTACGTTGGCCGCTTTAACTTTAAAGGGGTTGATCAGGGTAAACGCGTTGGCGAACTCTCCGGTGGTGAGCGCGGTCGTCTGCATCTGGCGAAGCTGCTGCAGGTTGGCGGCAACATGCTGCTGCTCGACGAACCAACCAACGACCTGGATATCGAAACCCTGCGCGCGCTGGAAAACGCCCTGCTGGAGTTCCCGGGCTGTGCGATGGTTATCTCGCACGACCGTTGGTTCCTCGACCGTATCGCCACGCACATCCTGGACTACCAGGATGAAGGTAAAGTTGAGTTCTTCGAAGGTAACTTTACCGAGTACGAAGAATACAAGAAACGCACGCTGGGCGCAGACGCGCTGGAGCCGAAGCGTATCAAGTACAAGCGTATTGCGAAGTAATGCGTAAAATGCCGGATGCGGCGTGAACGCCTTTTCCGGCCTACAAAACCAGCGATTTCAATACGTTGCGAAACTCCAGGCCTGATAAGACGCGCCACCGTCGCATCAGGCATTGAGCACCGAATGCCGGATGCGGCGTGAACGCCTTTTCCGGCCTACAAACCCAGCGATTTCAATACGTTGTGAAACTCCAGGCCTGATAAGACGCGGTAAGCGTCGCATCAGGCGTTGGGTCTTATCCCTGCTCCCCCATCATCTCCCGCACCAGCTCCACGCAGCGCAGGAAACGGCTGTCGTAATCGTCCTCTTCAACCCGCACAAATTCGATATTGTTCTCTTCCAGCATCTCCACCAGCAAGTTCTGGAACTCTTTACGATCCACCGAACTGCCGAGGCTGCGTAAACCATCCGCCACCCACGGCGTGTTGTTCTCCAGCAGGATCACCAGATCGAAACGGTATTCATCAATCAGCGCCTGCACGAACGGATGCTCACGCCCTTCGTACTTTTTGCAGAACGCCTGAGTAGTCACAAAATCAGTGTCGATAAACGCCACTTTATTGGCATATTTTACTGCAAAATCAATGTATTGAGCGTGACCCAGCGCGATTTTATCGTAGTCGGAATACTGCAATGCGATCTCATCGCCGCCGAGATGCGAAAAGACATAATCACGACCAAACTCCCACGCACTGGTGGTGTTGAAGATATTGGCAAGTTTGTTTACCAGGGTGGATTTACCGCTCGATTCACCACCGAGGATCGCCACGGTGCGCACAAAGAACGGCTTCACTTCGGTAGGAATATATTCCCAGTAGCGGAACGGGTTTTCGCGGATCTGCGCACCGCTGATACTCATAAAAGTGCGTTTCGGATCGACCAGCACTGTTTCGATCCCCAGATGTTCCATATACTGCGGCGCGTCGGCTTCTTCCGATGTGTAGATCAGATCCGGCTGGATCCCCTTTTCAGCCATAAACTTTTTGATGCCGTTGCTCCACACATCCCAACCGTGCGGATACGGCTCCATGCCCTCTTCGTTAAAGGCATGAATACGAATGTTTTTTTGATACTTAAAGGTTTGCAATAACCAGCGCAGACGATCCGGCACCGTGGGCTGCTGCGACATGGCACTGTCTTCGAACAACGCGCGATCGCGGGTATCGTCAAAGCCCATAATGATATGCAGCTCGTCAACCTGGCTACAGGCGCGCTGGATAAGGTAGATATGTCCGGTATGCAGTGGGTAGAACTTACCGAATACAACGCCGATCGTTTTCTTCTGCCGTGGAAACTCAAGCCCCAAAAAACGGTGCAATGCCTCCAGCTTTTGCGCGCTGGGGCTTTTGATTTTGGCATTCAGTAACTGGCTTAAATACCCTTTGGTCATACCGCTGGCATCAGCTACCTGCTGTAGCGTGCAGCCCTGTTGCTTGATGGCAGTTTTCAGGTAATCAAATGACGACATATCTCCCTCCGTATCTCTTATTATAAGTCGTCGAACACGCTAAGCGCGTCGGAGAGTTTTTTAACGCCAAAAATCTGCATCCCTTCCGGCGCTTTTTTCGGTACGTTAGCCGCCGGAACAATTGCCCGGCGAAAACCGTGTTTCGCCGCTTCTGAGATTCGTTCCTGGCCGCTGGGCACCGGGCGGATCTCCCCTGCCAGCCCGACTTCACCAAACACCACCAGATCCTGCGGTAGCGGCCTGTCACGCAGACTGGAAACCATCGCCAGCAGTAACGCTAAGTCGGCGCTGGTTTCCGTTACCTTCACGCCGCCGACCACGTTCACAAACACATCCTGATCGGCCATTTGCAGACCACCGTGACGATGCAGCACTGCCAGCAGGATTGCCAGACGGTTTTGCTCCAGGCCTACCGCCACGCGGCGCGGATTCGCCATCATCGAGTGATCGACCAGCGCCTGAATCTCCACCAGCAGCGGACGCGTTCCTTCCCATACCACCATCACTGAACTACCAGAGGTCACTTCATCGCCACGGCTTAAAAAGATGGCTGAAGGGTTGCTGACTTCACGCAGCCCCTGTTCAGTCATCGCGAAGACGCCCAGCTCATTCACCGCGCCGAAGCGGTTTTTATGGCTGCGTAAGGTGCGAAAACGGGAGTCGGCATCGCCATCCAAAAGCACCGAACAGTCGATACAGTGTTCCAGCACTTTCGGGCCAGCCAGCGAGCCATCTTTGGTTACGTGCCCAACCATGACAATCGCCACGCCGCGCGTTTTGGCGAAGCGCGTCAGATAAGCCGCTGTTTCACGCACCTGCGCCACGCTGCCAGGCGATGACTGAACATCCGCCATATGCATCACCTGGATCGAGTCAATTACCATCAGCTTCGGTTGCTCTTCTTCGGCAATCAGGCAGATCTGCTCGATGCTGGTTTCCGACAACATATTGAGATTGTCAGTCGGCAGGCCAAGGCGATGAGCGCGCATTGCCACCTGTTGCAGCGACTCTTCGCCGGTGACATACAGCGTTTTCATCTGCTGCGCCAGTTTGCACAGCGTTTGCAGTAGCAGCGTGGATTTCCCAGCACCTGGGTTACCGCCAATCAGAATGGCACTTCCCGGCACAACGCCGCCGCCTAATACGCGGTCGAACTCTTTAAATCCGGTTGAAAAACGCGGCAGCTCTTCAAGGCTGATATCGGAGAGTTTCTGGACTTTAGCCACTCCGGCGCTACCGGCATAGCCACTCAGACGCTCGTTACGCGCCACCGTTGGCGACGCAGCAAGACGCACCTCGGTGATGGTGTTCCAGGCATGACAGGCGCTGCACTGCCCCTGCCAGCGCGGATAATCGGCCCCGCATTCATTACAAACAAAGGCGCGTTTTGGAGCTTTTGCCACGGTGTACCTCGTTAATGCTGTGCCGCCCGCAGGATGACGGGCGGGCAATTACTTCTGATTCAGGCTGCCAGAGAGGATGCAGAATACCCCCATCAAGTCAGCGTGACGGATGGTGACTTCCGTCTTTTCATTCACTTTTGGCTTGGCATGGTAGGCAATCCCCAGCCCTGCCGCTTTGATCATCGGCAGGTCGTTGGCACCATCGCCAATCGCCACGGTTTGCGCCAGCGGAATATCATACTCCTGCGCCAGCCGGGTCAGGGTTTTCGCTTTGTACTGCGCGTCTACAATGTCGCCGATCACATTGCCGGTAAATTTACCGTCCATGATCTCCAGTTCATTGGCTACCACGGCGGTTAATCGCAGCTTGTCGCGCAGGTATTCAGCAAAGAAGGTAAAGCCGCCGGAGGCAATCGCCACTTTCCAGCCCAGCGTTTCCAGCTTCAGCACCAGTTGCGTTAAGCCCGGCATCAGCGGCAGATTTTCACGCACCTGTTGCAGAATATTGGCGTCAGCGCCTTTCAGCGTCGCCACGCGGCTACGCAGGCTGGCAGTGAAATCAAGCTCCCCGCGCATTGCCCGTTCGGTCACTTCCGCCACCATCTCGCCCGTTCCGGCCAGTTTGGCAATTTCATCAATACATTCTATCTGGATGGCGGTGGAGTCCATGTCCATCACCAGCAAACCCGGCGTGCGCAGGTGCGGGATTTTCCCCAGCGGCGCGACATCCAGCTGCGCTTCGTGGGCCAGGCGCGTAGCCCGGGCGGTGAGTGAACCTGCCAGACGAATCACCTGATAATCTTCCACGCACCAGGCAGCAACAATCACCATTGCCGCGCCCAGTTTGCTTTGGTACTGGGTCAGACGTTGTTTATCCAGCCCACGACCATACAGCAGCCAGCCGCTACGACCTGCGTGGTAATCCAGTGGCATCACTTCATCACCACTTAATGAAAGAGGCAGACCAGGCCATAAAGAGACATCTTCAGGCAGGTCGCACCAGGTAATGTTAGGCATTAAGGCTCCTGTAAAATCGTTCGAAGCAGGGAAAATAACGCATGAGGCTACCTTGTATCCATTGCTTCTGGCAACATTAAGTCTCAAATTTTCAACGGGTGGAATATGGCTCGCACAAAACTAAAATTCCGGCTGCATCGGGCAGTGATTGTCCTGTTCTGTCTCGCGTTGTTAGTCGCACTAATGCAGGGAGCATCATGGTTTAGTCAAAACCACCAGCGACAGCGTAATCCACAGCTGGAAGAACTGGCCCGTACCCTGGCGCATCAGGTAACCCTGAACGTTGCGCCGCTGATGCGTACCAACTCACCTGATGAAAAACGCATTCGGGCGATCCTCGACCAGTTGACGGACGAAAGTCGCATCCTCGACGCGGGTGTGTATGACGAACAAGGCGATCTTATCGCCCGCGCAGGCGAAAGCGTCGAGGTGCGCGACCGGCTGGCGCTCGACGGTAAAAAAGCAGGTGGCTATTTTAACCAGCAGATTGTCGAACCGATTAAGGGGAAAAATGGACCGCTCGGATATCTGCGCCTGACGCTCGATACCCATACGCTCGCCACCGAAGCCAAACAGGTGGATAACACCACCAATATTCTACGCCTGATGCTGCTACTCTCGCTGGCAATCGGTGTGGTGCTAACTCGCACACTGTTGCAGGGTAAACGTACCCGCTGGCAGCAATCGCCCTTCCTGTTAACCGCCAGCAAACCGGTACCGGAAGAGGAAGAAAGCGAGAAAAAAGAGTGACCCATTACTACAAGAAAGGAAATCGTTATGTCCACATTACGCCTGCTCATTTCTGACTCTTACGATCCGTGGTTTAACCTGGCGGTGGAAGAGTGTATTTTTCGCCAGATGCCCGCCACGCAGCGCGTTCTATTTCTCTGGCGCAATGCCGACACGGTAGTGATTGGTCGCGCGCAAAACCCGTGGAAAGAGTGTAATACCCGGCGAATGGAAGAAGATAACGTCCGCCTTGCACGGCGCAGCAGCGGCGGTGGCGCGGTGTTCCACGATCTCGGCAACACCTGTTTTACGTTTATGGCTGGCAAGCCGGAGTACGATAAAACCATCTCCACGGAGATTGTGCTTAATGCGCTGAACGCGCTCGGCGTCACCGCAGAAGCGTCCGGGCGCAACGATCTGGTGGTGAAAACCGCCGAAGGCGACCGCAAAGTCTCAGGCTCGGCCTATCGCGAAACCAAGGATCGCGGTTTCCACCATGGCACCTTGCTGCTCAATGCCGACCTCAGCCGCCTGGCAAACTACCTCAATCCGGATAAAAAGAAACTGGCAGCAAAAGGTATTACCTCGGTACGTTCCCGCGTGACCAATCTGACCGAGCTGCTGCCGGGGATCACCCATGAGCAGGTTTGCGAGGCCATAACCGAGGCCTTTTTCGCCCATTATGGCGAGCGTGTAGAAGCGGAAATCATCTCCCCGGACAAAACGCCAGACTTGCCGAACTTCGTTGAAACCTTTGCCCGCCAGAGTAGCTGGGAATGGAACTTCGGTCAGGCTCCGGCGTTCTCGCATCTGCTGGATGAACGCTTTACCTGGGGCGGCGTAGAACTGCATTTCGACGTTGAAAAAGGCCATATCACCCGCGCCCAGGTGTTTACCGACAGCCTTAACCCCGCGCCGCTGGAAGCTCTCGCCGGGCGACTGCAAGGCTGTCTGTACCGCGCGGATATGCTGCAACAGGAGTGCGAAGCGCTGTTGGTCGACTTCCCGGAACAGGAAAAAGAGCTACGGGAGTTGTCGGCGTGGATTGCAGGGGCGGTGCGGTAACTCGTTCATTAAAATATCCAAGGAAGGAAATATGATCGATCTGGAGAACCAGGAACGGGAGATTATCAATTTAATGTTCAGCCAGGGTATATCCTGGCTAGCCGCCGTGCGTATCAGGCATAAATTATCGCTTGCTGAAGTAAGTAAAATGTTAGGTATCTCGATTAATTCTCTAAAACGGCTCGAAAAGACGGAACGGCTTAGTTCAAACATCAAAAGCAAAATGGCAGGAATTTATGGTTGTCCACCAGAGTTGCTGATATACCCTTCCTGGATGACGGCTGAACATAAATGAATAGATTCGTGAATAGATACTTGAATGGATTTTATTTTCTATCCATATGAAAAATAATAGTAAATGTATAAATCAGTTGCTATTGATGAATAGATACTAAAAAGCCGGAGCAGTCTCCCGCTCCGGCTTAACACGACAATCGCCTTTCAGCGAAACACAATTACTCTTTATCGCCCAGCAGAACGGATTCCAGTGCGATTTTGATCATGTCGTTGAAGGTGGTCTGACGCTCTTCAGCAGTGGTCTGCTCGTGAGTACGGATGTGGTCAGACACGGTGCAGATAGCCAGTGCTTTCGCACCAAACTCTGCAGCCACGCCGTAGATACCAGCCGCTTCCATTTCCACGCCGAGGATGCCGTATTTTTCCATCACGTCGAACATTTCGCCGTCCGGAGAGTAGAACAGGTCAGCGGAGAACAGGTTACCAACACGCGCATCAACGCCCAGGGCTTTAGCCGCGTCTACCGCGTTACGCACCATGTCAAAGTCAGCGATAGCGGCGAAGTCATGGTCTTTAAAACGGATACGGTTAACTTTGGAATCGGTGCAGGCACCCATACCGATAACGACGTCACGCAGTTTTACGTGCGGCAGAACAGCGCCACAGGAACCTACGCGGATAATTTTCTTCACGCCGAAATCGGTGATCAGTTCTTTGGTGTAGATGGAGCAGGACGGGATACCCATACCGTGACCCATTACGGAAATTTTGCGGCCTTTGTAAGTACCAGTGAAGCCCAGCATACCGCGAACGTTGTTCACTTCACGGGCATCTTCAAGGAAAGTTTCAGCAATATACTTCGCACGCAGCGGGTCGCCAGGCATCAAAACTACGTCAGCGAAATCGCCCATTTCTGCATTAATGTGTGGAGTAGCCATCGTTTTATCCTTTTTGTGACATAACAAAGGCGGAGTCAACGCTCCGCCCAAATCCATCAGAACATGGCTTTGCCATATTCCATATCAGAAGTACCAAAATATTTTGCCAGCGTCTGGCCGATATCCGCGAAGGTTTCACGGTGACCCAGTGAGCCCGGTTTTACTTTCGGGCCGTAAACCAGTACCGGAATATGTTCACGGGTATGGTCAGTACCGGTCCATGTCGGGTCACAACCGTGGTCAGCAGTGAGGATCAGGATGTCGTCATCGCGCAGCAGAGACATCAGCTCCGGCAGACGGCGGTCGAACAGCTCCAGCCCCGCAGCATAGCCTGCGACATCGCGACGATGGCCCCAGGAAGAGTCGAAGTCAACAAAGTTAGTGAAGACGATGGTGTTATCACCCGCTTCTTTCATCTCTTTGATGGTGGCGTCAAACAGCGCGTCCAGGCCGGTCGCTTTCACTTTCTTGGTGATACCGCAGTTGGCGTAGATGTCTGCAATTTTACCCACAGAAACCACCTGACCGTGTTTTTCATCAACCAGTTTTTGCAATACGGTCGGTGCTGGCGGTTCAACAGCCAGGTCGTGACGGTTACCGGTACGCTGGAAGTTACCGGCTTTGTCGCCGATAAACGGACGAGCGATAACACGACCGATGTTGTAGCCGCCGTTGGTCAGCTCTTCACGGGCGATTTCACACAGTTCGTAGAGTTTATCCAGGCCAAAAGTTTCTTCGTGGCAGGCAATCTGGAACACGGAGTCAGCGGAGGTATAGAAAATCGGCTTGCCGGTTTTCATGTGCTCTTCGCCCAGTTGATCCAGAATGACCGTACCGGAAGAGTGGCAGTTACCGAGGTAACCCGGCAGATTAGCGCGTTCGACCAGTTTATCCAGCAGCTCTTGCGGGAAGCTGTTTTCGTGATCGGAGAAGTATCCCCACTCAAACAGAACCGGGACACCGGCGATTTCCCAGTGACCAGACGGGGTATCTTTACCGGATGACATTTCGTGCGCCCATGCGTACGCGCCGATAACTTCAGCGTTGCCGTCCATTCCTGCCGGAATGAAACCGGTAGAACCTTCATGTGCTTTCGCCAGCCCCAGACGGGTCAGATTTGGCAGATTGAGCGGGCCTTTACGACCGTTATCAGCTTCGCCTTTGGCACAGGCTTCTGCGATATGACCCAGGGTGTCAGCCCCGACGTCACCAAAGCGTTCTGCATCTTCTGTAGCGCCGATGCCGAATGAGTCCAGCACCATAATAAATGCACGTTTCATATGTTCTCCGTACTCAGTGCTTCAAATTTAAATGATCAGATCAGTATACCGTTATTCACTGATACGACGATAGACAGTTGGTGTGCTTTCCGGTGCTTTATCGGCAAGTTTAATTGCCGCTTTCACCGCTTTCGCCGCTTCCTGCCAGCTGTTTTCGTCTTTCGCGTGGATAACCGCCAGCGGACGCTGACCGTCTACCTGGTCGCCCAGACGCGCCATATCAGTAAAGCCGACGCTGTAATCGATGGTGTCAGATGCCTGACGGCGACCGCCGCCCATTGCAACCACTGCCATCCCCAGCGCACGGGTATCCATTTCACTGACAAAACCTTCGGTATCAGCATAGACTGCTTTCGTCAGCATCGCTGTCGGCAGATACTTCGCGTAGTTCTCAACGAAGTCGGTCGGACCTTTTTGTGCCGCTACCATACGACCAAAGACTTCTGCCGCTTTACCGTTGTCCAGCACCGCCTGCAATTTCGCGCGCGCTTCGGCGTCATCTTTCGCCAGTTTACCGGAGATAAGCATCTCCACGCACAGCGCCATCGTGACATCAAACAGACGCGGGTTACGATACTCACCCGTCAGGAACTGCACCGCTTCACGTACTTCAACCGCATTACCTGCACTGGAGGCCAGCACCTGATTCATATCGGTGAGCAGCGCGGTGGTGCGCACGCCAGCGCCGTTAGCCACGCCAACAATCGCTTCGGCAAGGGCTTCAGAGAGCTCGTAGGTCGGCATAAACGCGCCGCTACCCACTTTCACGTCCATCACCAGCGCGTCCAGACCTTCCGCCAGTTTCTTCGCCAGAATAGAGGCGGTGATCAGCGGAATGGAGTCCACGGTTGCGGTAATATCGCGGGTCGCGTAGAAACGTTTATCCGCCGGAGCCAGTGAGCTGGTCTGGCCGATAATCGCCACGCCGACGTCTTTAATAATTTCGCGGAAACGGTTGTCATCCGGGAAAATGTCGAAGCCAGGGATGGATTCCAGTTTGTCGAGCGTACCGCCAGTATGACCGAGGCCGCGACCGGAGATCATCGGAATGTAACCGCCGCAGGCTGCGACCATTGGCCCCAACATCAGCGAAGTGACATCGCCGACGCCACCGGTGGAATGTTTATCAACAATCGGGCCATTCAGATGCAGGCTTTTCCAGTCGAGAACGGTTCCTGAATCTCGCATCGCCATAGTCAGCGAGACACGCTCCGGCATCGTCATATCGTGGAAGAAAATGGTCATCGCGAGGGCGGCAATCTGCCCTTCGGAGATAGTGTTGTCGCGAATGCCGTTGATAAAGAAACGAATTTCTTCATCACTCAGCGCATGACCATCACGTTTTTTACGAATAATTTCTTGTGCGAGAAACAAGGTAACCTCCCGTGGAAAAGAGTATGAGGCGGCTTTTGCCGGATGCGTCTACGCCTTATCCGGCCTACGGGTGATACGTCTCGTAGGCCTGATAAGCGCAGCGCATCAGGCGCAAAGCATCTTACTTAGTAACTGCTGGCGCTCTTACCGTCGCCGTGGCCCAGAGCTTTCAGCAGGCTTGCCAGCAGGCTGGAAGCACCAAAGCGATAGTGGCGCGCATCTGCCCAGTCAGCACCGAACAGTTCATCTGCAATGGCGAGATATTTCTGCGCATCTTCCGCAGTACGCACGCCGCCCGCCGGTTTGAAACCAACGGTTTTCTCTACGCCCATATCACGGATCACTTCCATCATGATGCGCGCGCTTTCCGGCGTCGCGTTCACTGCCACTTTACCGGTAGAGGTTTTGATGAAGTCGGCACCCGCTTTGATGGAGATTTCAGACGCTTTGCGGATCAGCGCTTCGTCTTTCAGTTCGCCGGTTTCGATGATCACTTTCAGCAGTACGTTCGCCGCTGCGCAAGCCTCTTTACAGGCTTTCACCAGATCAAAACCAACTTGCTCGTTGCCCGCCATCAGCGCACGGTACGGGAACACCACGTCAACTTCATCAGCACCGTAGGCGATTGCCGCACGGGTTTCTGCCAGTGCAATTTCAATGTCATCGTTACCGTGTGGGAAGTTGGTTACCGTAGCAATACGGATTTCCGGGGTGCCCTGCTCTTTCAGCGTTTTGCGAGCAATCGGGATAAAGCGAGGATAGATACAGATAGCAGCGGTATTGCCGACCGGAGTTTTGGCCTGATGACACAGGGCGATCACTTTCTCGTCGGTGTCGTCGTCATTCAGGGTAGTCAGGTCCATCAATTTCAGTGCACGCAGGCTGCTTGCTTTCAGATCAGTCATTTCATTCTCCTGGCTTGTCGCCAATAAAATTCACCTTGCGAGTTTGTTAGTATTCTAACATCGACTCCGCAACACACTTCGATATACATCACAATTAAGAAAATCTACTTACAAATTTGCATTACGGTAATGCGATCTGGTTCAAATAATTCACTTTCAAATGAATGCGCCGGTGGTGACAAACGCATCAGGATCAAAGTGAACATCACGAAACTTCTTACAATGGCGCATCACCTTTGGCATAAAAGGAAAAGAAGATGCCCACTTCTCACGAGATTGCACTGCAACAACGTTGCCAGCAAATTGTCACAAGTCCGGTGCTTAGTCCGGAGCAGAAACGCCATTTTCTGGCGCTGGAAGCAGAAAACAATCTGCCTTATCCGCAGCTACCTGCCGAAGCCCGCCGCGCGCTGGATGAAGGCGTAATCTGCGATATGTTTGAAGGTCATGCGCCGTACAAACCGCGCTATGTCTTACCCGATTACGCCCGTTTTCTGGCGAACGGTTCCGAATGGCTGGAGCTGGAAGGCGCGAAAGATCTTGATGACGCGCTCTCTCTGTTGACCATTCTTTATCATCATGTCCCTTCGGTCACATCGATGCCGGTCTACCTGGGGCAGCTGGATGCGTTGTTGCAACCGTATGTTAGAATTCTAACACAAGACGAGATCGACATTCGAATAAAACGTTTCTGGCGTTACCTCGACAGAACCCTGCCAGACGCCTTTATGCACGCCAATATCGGCCCGTCTGATTCGCCCATTACCCGAGCGATTTTACGCGCAGACGCAGAGCTGAAGCAGGTTTCACCGAACCTGACCTTTATCTACGATCCTGAAATCACCCCAGATGACCTGCTGCTGGAAGTGGCGAAAAACATCTGTGAATGTAGCAAACCGCACATCGCCAACGGTCCGGTGCATGATAAAATTTTCACAAAAGGGGGCTACGGAATTGTGAGCTGTTACAACTCACTGCCGCTGGCGGGTGGTGGCAGCACGCTGGTGCGCCTTAACCTGAAAGCCATTGCCGAGCGCAGCGAATCGCTGGAAGACTTCTTTACGCGCACTCTACCGCACTACTGCCAGCAGCAGATCGCCATCATCGATGCGCGGTGTGAATTCCTCTATCAACAATCACACTTCTTTGAGAATAGCTTCCTGGTGAAAGAAGGGCTGATTAACCCTGAACGTTTTGTGCCAATGTTTGGCATGTATGGGCTGGCGGAAGCAGTTAACTTGCTGTGCGAGAAAGAAGGGATTGCCGCGCGCTACGGTAAAGAGGCCGCCGCAAATGAAGTGGGTTATCGCATCAGCGCGCAACTGGCGGAGTTTGTCGCCAATACCCCCGTGAAATATGGCTGGCAAAAACGCGCCATGTTACACGCACAGTCGGGGATCAGTTCCGATATCGGCACCACGCCGGGCGCACGCTTGCCGTATGGCGATGAGCCAGATCCGATCACCCATCTGCAAACTGTCGCCCCGCATCATGCTTATTATTATTCCGGCATCAGCGACATTCTGACGCTCGACGAAACCATCAAACGTAATCCGCAGGCGCTGGTACAGCTTTGCCTCGGTGCCTTTAAAGCCGGAATGCGTGAATTTACCGCCAATGTCAGCGGTAACGATCTGGTTCGCGTTACCGGTTATATGGTGCGTTTGTCGGATTTAGAAAAATATCGCGCCGAAGGTTCACGCACCAACACCACCTGGCTGGGAGAAGAAGCCGCACGCAACACTCGTATTCTGGAACGCCAGCCGCGCGTGATAAGCCATGAACAGCAGATGCGCTTTAGTCAGTAAGATTATCCCCTTTTCCTGCGTTGACGGGCCAGGCAGTCGTCTGGCTCTGTTTTTGCAGGGCTGCAATCTGCGCTGCAAAAATTGTCACAATCCGTGGACGATGGGGCGCTGCAATGATTGCGGAGAGTGCATGCCACAGTGTCCGCATCAGGCGTTGCAGATTGTTGACGGCAAAGTGCTGTGGAACGCTGTGGTTTGCGAGCAGTGTGATACCTGCCTGAAGATGTGTCCACAACACGCCACGCCAATGGCGCAATCCATGAGCGTGGACGAGGTGCTTAGCCATGTCCGCAAAGCGGTGCTGTTTATTGAAGGGATTACGGTAAGCGGCGGCGAAGCCACGACCCAGCTGCCGTTTGTGGTGGCGCTGTTTACTGCCATCAAAAACGATCCGCAATTGTGCCATCTCACCTGTCTGGTGGACAGTAACGGCATGTTGAGCGAAACCGGCTGGGAAAAATTACTCCCGGTGTGCGACGGCGCGATGCTCGATCTCAAAGCGTGGGGGAACAAATGTCATCAACAACTAACCGGACGCGGTAATCAGCAGATTAAGCGCAGCATTAGTCTGCTTGCCGATCGCGGCAAGCTGGCGGAACTGCGTTTGCTGGTAATCCCAGGCCAGGTGGATTATTTGCAACACATCGAAGAACTGGCGGCGTTTATCAAGGGACTTGGCGATGTTCCGGTACGCCTGAACGCGTTTCATGCCCACGGCGTGTATGGCGAGGCGCAAAGCTGGGCGAGCGCCACGCCGGAAGACGTTGAGTCGTTGGCTGATGCGTTAAAGGTGCGCGGGGTGAGCCGGTTAATATTTCCGGCGCTGTATTTGTGACATGCCGGATGCGGCCTACGGATCGGCACAAACTTGTAGGCATGATAAGACGCGACAAGCGTCGCATCTGGCATTGTGCGCCGACTGCCGGATGCGGCCTACGGTTCGGCACAGACTTGTAGGCATGATAAGACGCGACAAGCGTCGCATCAGGCATTGTGCGCCGACTGCCGGATGCTGCCTACGAAGGGCAAACTACCCACGAACGTTAAACAACGTATACGTGTTATTAAGCAACACTTCGGCAATCTCATCCGCGGGCTCCGGGCGTAACTCACAAAGCACGGCAAACACACGGGCAGCCTGCTCCGGGCGGTTAGGCTGCCCCTGAAAACCGTTGAGCGGCATATCCGGCGCATCGGTTTCCAGCAACAACGATGCCAGCGGTAATTTTGCGATGACAGCACGGGTTTTACTGGCGCGTGGATAGGTGATAGTACCGCCTACGCCAATTTTGTAGCCCAGCTGTACAAACCGTTCGGCCTGCTGCAAGCTGCCGGAAAAACCGTGAACCACGCCAGTGCACGGCAAATCGTGACGCTTAAGATGCATCGCCAGTTTGTCGTGCGTGCGCCGTGAATGAAGGATCACCGGCAGATCGTAGCGTTTCGCCAGTTTCAGTTGTTCGTCGAGCAACCACCGCTGCCTCTCAAATTGCGGATCATCGCCGAAGAGATCCAGACCGATCTCCCCCACCGCCACCACCTTCGCCGGACGCCTTTCCAGCGCCTGCTGTAACTGCTCCAGCGATGCATCGTTATGTTTTGCCAACATACCAGGATGCAAGCCCAATGCGGCATACAGCGGTTGATATTTTTCCGCTAACGCCTGCACGCGGGCAAAATTTTCCGCCTCTGTCGCCGGAACAATGATCTTGCCTACGCCCGCTTGTGCCGCGCGTTGCAGGCTGGCCTCTTCATCGCCACTAAACGGCGGGAAATCAAAATGGCAGTGGGTGTCGATAAAACGGCAAATCAAGCCAGATCCTCATTGTTAAATGTCGGGTCGTTCGCCTGCGGAGCGTCGCTCACTTCGGCAACCAGCGTATCGTTGGCGACTGGCGCAGGCGGAATGACAATCGATTCCGGCGTCACCACTGGCACCAAATGGCGGGTAAGCGGCGCTTTTTCAGTTAATAGCTTGCCAACCGTGGCGAGGAAATAACGACCGCATAAACGCCCAAGTTTATAGTCTTCACGCAGCGCCGGAATCCGACTGCCAAGCGCGATACTATGTAATGGCTTCGGCGGATAAATTTCGAATATCCGCAGCTTGCCCGGTGGTTTCTCAATAAATTGCTGAATGTCACGATAGCTGGTTTCATGATGCTGCACCAGATTGACCAGCGGCTGCAGGCTACTGTCACCCAGCCAACGTTCCATACGCTTGAACCACTGCGGCGTGTAGTACATTTGTGACGGCACAGTGCGGATGACGACCAACGTTTTTGCTCCCTGCCTTGCCGCCTCTTTAACCGGAATCGCATCACTGATCCCGCCATCCAGGTAGTTAATGCCTTCCAGTGACACTCCGCTACGATAAAAACCAGGTATCGCACTGGAGGCGCGAATCACATCCAGCCAGTTTTGTTTGGTCGGTAAAAAGTAATTCGGCGCATAGTCGTCCTGACGACAGGCACACATATAAAACGATTTACCGCTCTCAAACAGCCGCGCGGCGGTGTCCATTTGCAACGGCATCTGGCTTGCGGTGGCCTCCACCAGCCAGTCGAGATCGATAAGATTTCCTCCACGGACAAAGCGCACTGGATCGAAAAATTCGCGTTTTGTGGTATAGCGCATGATGACTTTGCGCGCGTAACCGGGCTGATTGCAGATATATGCCGAAAGGTTCTGCGCCCCGGCAGATGTGCCGAGATAAAGATCGAAAGGATTAAACTGCGCGCGCATAAACTCATCCAGCACACCAGCCGTGAAAATTCCACGCTGCCCGCCGCCTTCGCACACCAGAGCAATTCGTCCAGGCTGGAACGGCCTTAGCGACAACGGCGCAATATTACCAAGCGTTACAGGTATTCGCTGCCCCACCTCTGCCTTCCTGTTTTTGTTGTGAAAGACTGACAAAGTAACGCAATTTATTATTCGCTAAAACTGCAAAAGCCAGTCCGCTGGACTGGCTTTGTATAAAATTTTCTTAATGGTTTGAAATCTAGGGTCGTTTTCGGCCCATAAACAAACTCACCAGGAACAGAATAATCCCGACGACAAAGACAATTTTAGCTGCGCCTGCAGCGGTACCGGCCAGCCCACCAAACCCAAGTGCGGCGGCGATTAACGCGATAACCAGAAATATGATGCCCCAACGAAACATAAGCGTCTCCTTTACCATAGTTAATGTCACCGCTTGATATGAGCGTGAAAATCACTCAATGCGATATTTTTAGTGTGGTGCACATCGCGCCTCCCGACAAAGTTCGGGAGAACGAATTACGACGAATTACTTAGTTTTCAGATCATTTTTAACGCTTTTCACACCATCTACCGCTTTGGCGATACTTTCAGCACGGTCGCTTTGTGCCTGGGAATCGACGGTACCGGAGAGCTGAACCACGCCGTCGGTGGTTTCAACTTTCACATGACGGGAAGGGACGATGTCATCCGCCAGCAGTTTGGCTTTGATTTCACTGGTGGTGGCGGTGTCACCCGCATAGCCCTTCACAGAGCCTTCTTTAGCGTCGCGAACGTGCAGTTTGTCGCTGACAGAGGTTACGCCTTCAACGCCTTTCGCCACTTTCACAGCCTCTTCGGCCTGGGCCTGGCTTTCAACGAAACCGCTCAGGGTCACAACTTTTTGATCGGTTTTGACAGAGATATCAGTGCTCTTGATGTTGTCATGATCCACCAGGGCCGCCTTCACTTTCGCGGTGATGGCGCTGTCATCCATGAAATTACCGACTTTATTCATAGAGCTATCGACTTTTTGCCCTGCGCTTTCATTGGTTGTCTGCGCGCTGTTTTCCGCAAAAGCAGAGCCGGTCGCGACGGCAGAGGTCAACATTACAGCCAGCAGAGTTTTCGAAATCTTCAGTCTTGTCATAGTCATCGATTTATTCCTGTATGTTTGCTCGTAATTTGAGCCAGGCAACACGAGGTTGCATTGCTGAAAGGGAGAGACTTCACCCTGTACAGAAGTCAATGGTCGTCATCACAAAAGCGATGAGTGATGAATAACGACCATTACAGCCTCTGAATCAGTTATTAATATCAATCGGATGACAGTTAACGGTTTTAAATACTGATATCTACGTATTGATCGGTATTTAAAGCCGTCACAAATGTCATCACTTTGTTAAATATAGATCACAATTTTGAAACCGCTCGCCGTATCGACTAAAAAACGCGCAAACATAAGCAAAAGCGAATGTTTTAAGAACATTCCGCAAGCGGCTAATAAGGAAGGGAAATTGACAGGGCGCGGCGGTTACCGCGCCCTGGAGGCAAGAATTAATGCTCGCGGGTCTGGTGGAACTGAACGTCCGGGTAACGCTCCTGCGCCAGGCGCAGGTTGACCATGCTGGTGGCGATGTAAGCGAGATTGTCGCCGCCATCCAGCGCCAGTTGGCTTTCGTTCTTACGCTTGAACTCTTCGAATTTCTTCGCGTCCGCGCATTCTACCCAGCGGGCGGTGGCGACGTTGACTGACTCATACACCGCTTCGACGTTGTATTCGCTCTTCAGGCGCGATACCACCACATCAAACTGCAGCACACCAACCGCACCAACGATCAGATCGTTGTTGGAGATCGGACGGAACACCTGCACTGCGCCCTCTTCGGAAAGCTGTACCAGCCCTTTGAGCAGCTGTTTTTGCTTCAGCGGATCTTTCAGGCGGATACGACGGAACAGTTCTGGTGCGAAGTTCGGAATACCGGTGAACTTCATCATCTCACCCTGGGTAAAGGTGTCGCCGATCTGAATAGTGCCGTGGTTGTGCAGACCAAGGATGTCGCCCGGATACGCTTCTTCAACGTGCGAACGGTCACCCGCCATAAAGGTCAGCGCGTCGGAGATCACCACATCTTTCGCGGTGCGCACCTGGCGCAGTTTCATGCCTTTTTCATATTTACCGGACACCACACGCATAAACGCCACGCGGTCACGGTGTTTCGGGTCCATGTTGGCCTGAATTTTAAATACGAAGCCGGTAAATTTATCTTCGCTCGCTTCCACGGTACGGGTATCGGTCTGACGCGGCATCGGCGCAGGCGCCCACTCCACCAGGCCATCCAACATATGATCGACGCCGAAGTTACCCAGCGCAGTACCGAAGAATACCGGGGTGATTTCGCCCGCAAGGAACAGCTCTTTGTCGAACTCGTTAGATGCGCCTTTCACCAGTTCCAGTTCGTCACGCAGCTGCTGTGCCAGATCTTCACCGACCGCTGCGTCGAGATCCGGGTTATTCAGCCCTTTAACAATGCGGACTTCCTGAATGGTGTGGCCTTTACCGCTCTGATAGAGATAGGTTTCATCTTTATAAAGGT
Source organism: Escherichia sp. E3659 (assembly GCF_005781135.1). Lineage (NCBI taxonomy): Bacteria > Pseudomonadati > Pseudomonadota > Gammaproteobacteria > Enterobacterales > Enterobacteriaceae > Escherichia > Escherichia sp. E3659. Next base: position 248,562 of record NZ_VATQ01000015.1, read on the forward strand.
GGTAAACGCCTTTAAACAGCTTGCCGCAGCCAATCGGCCAGGTGATCGGTGCGCAGCCGATTTTCAGCTCGTTCTCAACTTCATCGAGCAGTTCCATCGGGTCGCGGATATCACGGTCAAGTTTGTTCATAAAGGTGAGGATCGGCGTGTCGCGCAGACGGGTAACTTCCATCAGCTTGCGGGTACGATCTTCAACACCTTTTGCGGCGTCGATAACCATCAGGCAGCAGTCCACCGCTGTCAGGGTACGATAGGTATCTTCCGAGAAGTCTTCGTGCCCCGGGGTGTCGAGCAGGTTAACCAGGCAGTCATGATACGGAAACTGCATCACAGACGTAGTAATGGAGATCCCACGCTGCTTTTCCATCTCCATCCAGTCCGACTTAGCGTGCTGGTTGGAACCACGGCCTTTTACTGTACCGGCGGTCTGAATGGCCTGTCCGAACAGCAGCACCTTCTCGGTGATGGTAGTTTTACCGGCGTCCGGGTGAGAAATAATGGCAAAAGTGCGGCGCTTCGCCACCTCTTGCAAATAAGGAGACAACGTCATAATTCTTTCTTCTTGAGTAAGCGGCATCGCGCCGCGCTTGTTGAAAACGAAAAATTGCGGCTATTTTACCCATCAACGGGGGGGAGGCAATCAGTGTTTACACAGGAGCTGCTCCAGTTCGTGCAACGAAGAAACGGTCCAGGTGGGCGCGATGCCTTCTGGTTGCTCGCGATTGTGCGCATTCAGCCAGCAGGTCGCAAGCCCGGCGTTGATGCCACCGAGAATATCGGACTCAGCTGTGTCGCCAACCATCAGCACGCGTGAACGGTCAGGATTGCCTGCCTGTTCCAGCGCATAATCGAAAATTTTCTTATTCGGTTTGGCAACGCCAACTTCTTCGGAAATCACCAGCAAATCGAAGTAATCACGCAGGCCCGTGCGTTCCAGACGCACCTGTTGCAAAGCGCTAAAACCGTTGGTGATGATGCCGATTTTGGCGTTGCCACGAATGGCGTTAAGCAGGGAAACCGCCCCCGGCAGCGGCGTACAGATTTCCGCCATCGCATTAATAAAGGCATCGTTGAGTTTACCCGGCTCGACGTTCAGCCGTTCGGCCCAGCTCTCAAAACGCCCGTGCTGAAGCTGTAATGAAGTGATCGCGCCATTTTGATAATCCACCCACAGTGGCTTGTTAACGGCCTGATAGTCCTGAAAATCTTCAGCGGTAAAGGTGACGCTGTAATCAAGAAACATCCGCTGCAGGCCGGTGAATGAGTCAAAGGTAAACAGCGTTTCATCGGCATCAAAGAAAATCCAGTCCCACTTCATTATTCCACCTTGTCTTACATACTGATTGGCAACGCCATGATGATGGCGTCTTCGCGACCGTCCGTGGTGGGGTAGTAATTGCGGCGAATCGTCGCCTCGTTAAAGCCTAAACTTTCGTACAGGGCAATGGCGGCAGCGTTTGAGGCACGGACTTCCAGCCATAGCGTCGCCACGCCGCGTTTTTCCAGTTCGTCGATCAGATGTTCCAGCAGCGCCCTACCCAGCCCCTGACGCTGATAGTCGGGATCGACCGCAATATTGAACAATGTAGCTTCATCCAGCACCACTTGCGTAATCGCAAACGCCGCCATTTTGCCGTTTTGCGTTAACTGAAAGTTGAGATAACGCTCGCCCTGATTGCTGGCAAACGTTTTTTCACTCCACGGAAAGGCGTGGGCGCGTTGTTCAATGTGGAAAGCCGCTGGTAAATCAGTCGTTTCGAGGGAAGAAATCGTGTTCATATGTGCAAATTTGTTGCCATAACGCGGCGCGTGCCGTTGGGTTTGCCCGTAATTCGGTGAGCGCCGGTGATGCCACCTGAGCGCCTTCCAGTGATAGCGGTTCGTCAGTACCCAACCGCCAGCTGTTGCAGCGACTGCCTTGCGGCAGCATCGCGATCCTATCTGGCGTCAGTTGCAGCACTTGATCGGGGCTGACGGTTAATGCACGCAGAACATCGCTCACCAGTGGATCGGTCAGGGCGGGAAGATCGTTTGCCACCATCACCAGACGGACGTGTGCCGGGATCGCAATGGCAATCTCCCCCTGCAACGCGCCAGGGCGACGCAGCGACCACTGGGTAATGCCCAGTTGCTGTAACTGCCAGTCTCGTCGGGATGTCATAGCGAATCGCTCCTGTTGTCAGGGGCGCAAATATAGCAAATTCGTCGATACCGCGCCAACATATGGCTATAATCGCCGCCAGTATCAATTGAGGAGCATTCCATGTCTGCATTTACCCCGGCAAGTGAAGTCTTGCTGCGTCACAGTGATGATTTCGAACAAAGCCGTATTCTGTTTGCCGGAGACTTACAGGATGACCTGCCCGCGCGTTTAGATACCGCGGCCAGCCGTGCTCATACCCAGCAATTCCACCACTGGCAGGTGTTAAGCCGCCAGATGGGAGATAATGCCCGTTTTAGTCTGGTCGCCACGGCGGATGACGTCGCAGATTGCGATACGCTGATTTACTACTGGCCAAAGAATAAACCAGAAGCCCAGTTCCAGTTGATGAATTTACTTTCTCTGCTGCCGGTGGGGACGGATATTTTTGTCGTTGGTGAAAACCGCAGCGGCGTACGCAGCGCCGAGCAGATGCTGGCCGATTATGCGCCGTTGAATAAAGTCGACAGCGCCCGTCGCTGCGGCCTCTATTTTGGTCGTCTGGAAAAACAGCCGGTATTTGATGCCGATAAATTCTGGGGCGAATACAGCGTCGATGGCCTGACGGTCAAAACGCTGCCGGGCGTGTTTAGCCGCGACGGTCTGGATGTCGGCAGCCAGCTGCTGCTCTCGACGTTAACCCCGCACACGAAAGGTAAAGTGCTGGATGTCGGCTGTGGCTCGGGCGTGCTTTCGGTTGCCTTTGCACGCCATTCGCCGAAAATTCGTCTCACTCTGTGCGATGTCTCTGCCCCGGCGGTAGAAGCCAGCCGTGCAACACTTGCGGCCAACGGTGTTGAAGGTGAAGTCTTTGCCAGCAACGTCTTTTCCGAGGTGAAAGGTCGTTTTGATATGATCATCTCCAACCCGCCGTTCCACGATGGGATGCAAACCAGCCTGGATGCGGCGCAAACGCTGATTCGCGGCGCGGTGCGTCATCTTAACAGCGGCGGCGAGCTGCGAATTGTAGCGAACGCCTTCCTGCCTTATCCGGACGTGCTGGATGAGACATTTGGCTTCCATGAAGTTATCGCACAAACCGGGCGCTTCAAGGTGTATCGCGCCATTATGACCCGCCAGGCGAAGAAAGGTTAAGTATCTGGCACCTGTCGCCGCATGCCGTGCTGGATGCGGCGTGAACGCCTTATCTGACCGACAAACGAATTATCCACAATCCGCTGATGGCCATTTTTCCAGCAATTACACATCAGGCGATAATTAACTATTGACGAAAAGCTGAAAACCACTAGAATGCGCCTCCGTGGTAGCAATTCTTTTTTAAGAATTGATGGTATGCGAAGGTGGCGGAATTGGTAGACGCGCTAGCTTCAGGTGTTAGTGTCCTTTCGGACGTGGGGGTTCAAGTCCCCCCCCTCGCACCAAAAACCACGTTGATATTGCTCGCACTGGGCGAAGGTGGCGGAATTGGTA